>NZ_JBSFUK010000018.1:0-121366 GCF_053591755.1 Streptomyces sp. NPDC002926 | reverse complement strand
GTCCGGGACGTAAAGCGTCGCAACTCGCGCGAAGCGCGGTGAGGAAAGCAGTCCCGGACACGAGCCCCGGAGCGGACCCCGGACGGCCACCGGCCCAAGACCGGACACGCCCAAGCGCCCAAAACCCGCACCCCGCAAGGTACCCCGCACCCCCAGGCACGCCTCCCCGCAAGCCCCCGCACTCCATCTCATTCCCCCACCGGCGTCAGGATCAACAGCGGCGTGCCCGCCTCCACCTGGGTGCCGGGGGTGACCAGGAAGCGGGTGATCCGGCCCGCCGACGGGGCGTGGACGCGGGATTCCATCTTCATCGCCTCCAGGGTGAGCAGCGGCTGGCCCGCCGACACCTCCGTGCCCGGCTCGGCGTTCAGCTGCCAGACCGAGGCCGCGAATTCGGCCTCCACCACCCGGCCGCCCGGCGGGATGTCCAGTTCCGGGACGGCAGCCGGCCCCGGCCCCGCCGCCGTCCCCGAGTCCGCGCGGGCGAACTCCCCAGCCGCCTCCCACGCGTCGCGCTCCGCCCCGAACGCCCTCGACTGGCGGGCCCGGAAGGCCGCGATCGACTCCGCGTTCTCGTCGAGGAATCGCCGGTACTCGGCCAGCGAGAACGTTCCCTCCTCGATACGGGGCGTGAAACGGCCCGCCGCCATGTCCGCGCGGAGTTCGAGGAGTTCGTCCGCCTCGACCGCGTACCACTTGATCCGGTCGAAGAAGCGCAGCAGCCACGGCTGTTCCTGCCAGCGCGACCACACCTGGGTCGTCCGGCCCACGAACTGATAGCCGCCCGGCCCCTCCATGCCGTAGACGCACAGATACGCGCCGCCGATTCCGACCGAGTTCTCCGCCGTCCAGGTCCGGGCCGGGTTGTACTTCGTGGTGACCAGCCGGTGGCGGGGGTCCAGCGGCGTGGCGACCGGCGCCCCCAAGTAGACGTCGCCCAGGCCGAGTACGAGATATTCCGCGTCGAAGACCGTGCGGTGGACGTCGTCCACCGAATCGAGGCCGTTGACGCGGCGGATGAACTCGATGTTCCACGGGCACCATGGAGCGTCGTCCCGTACCCCGGCCGTGTAGCGGGCGATCGCCTCCCGTGTCGCCGGGTCGTCCCAGGACAGGGGGAGGTGGACAGTCCGCGACGGCACCACCAGGGCGTCCGCGGGCGGGAGTTCGGACTCGAGGCGGGTCAGGACCGAGAGGAGGGCCGCCTGGGAGAGGGTCTCGGGGTCGATCTGGATCTGGAGCGAGCGGATGCCCGGCGTCAGATCCACGACGCCCGGCAGCCCCTCCGCCGCCACCGCCTCGGCCAGCGCGTGCACCCGCATCCGCAGGGCGAGATCCAGCTGCATCTCCCCGTACTCGACCAGCAGATTGTCGTCCCCGCTGCGGCGGTAGGTGACCGACTCGCCCTGCCCGAGGATCCCGCCGTCGACGATGGCCTCGCGCTCCTCGCCCTCGACCGTCACCGGGACGAACCTGACCGTGTCCCCCGGCCGCAGCTGGCCCAGTTTCCAGCGCTCGGCCTTCAGAATCGTCGCCGGGCAGACGAAGCCGCCGAGCGAGGGGCCGTCCGGGCCCAGCAGCACGGGCATGTCTCCGGTGTAGTCGACCGCGCCGACCGAGTACGGCGTGTCGTGGATGTTGGACGGGTGCAGTCCTGCTTCTCCGCCGTCCGTCCGCGCCCACCGCGGCTTCGGGCCGATCAGCCGTACGCCCGTGCGCGCGGAGTTGAAGTGGACCTTCCACCCGGCGGCGTAGAAGTCATGGATGTCCTCCTCGGTGAAGAACTCCGGTGCGGCGTGCGGTCCTTCGGTCACCGCGATGTGCCAGATGTTCGGGTAAGCGGGGCGGTCGGCGTGCGGGACGGGCGTGCCGCACGCCGCCGCCGTGCCGCCGTGGAGCACATCGCCCGTACGCAGCGCCCGGCCGCCGTGGCCGCCGAACCGGCCCAGCGTGAACGTGGCCGCGCTGCCCAGGAAGTCCGGTACGTCCAGACCGCCCGCGAACAGGATGCAGGTGCGCAGGCCGTGGCCGTCGGGGGTGCCGACGGCCAGCGAGGAACCCGCGGGGACGGTGAACGGCTCCCACTGGCGGACCGGTGCGCCGTCGACCGTCACCGGCGCGGGCGCGCCCGCGACGCAGACCGTCGTCGCGTGCGTGAACCGCAGCGTCGGGCCCTGCAGCGTGCACTCCAGTCCTGGTGCGCCCTCGTCGTTGCCGAGCGCGCGGTTGCCGAGGCGGAACGAGCGATCGTCCATCGGCCCCGACGGCGGCACGCCGACCCGCCAGTAACCGGTGCGGCCCGGCCAGTCCTGGACGGTGGTGAGGGTTCCCGCTGCCATGACCTCGATACGCGGCGTCGGGTCGCTGATGGTCGCCAGCGTCGCGGTGGTGTGTGCGGCGGCCCGTACGGACGCGTCGGCGAGCGCGGCCCGCACCAGGCCCAGATTGGTCTCGATGCCGTCGACTCGGGTCGCGGCCAGCGCGGCGTCCAGCCGGTCGAAGGCTTCGGCGCGGTCGGCGCCGTACGCCACGACTTTCGCCAGCATCGGGTCGTACGCCGTCGTCACCTCCGTCCCTGTCTCGACCCAGGAGTCGACACGTACGTCCGTGGGGAAGGACACCCGGGTCAGCAGGCCCGCGCCGGGGCGGTGGTCGCGGCTCGGGTCCTCGGCGTACACGCGGGCCTCGACGGCGTGCCCGCGCGGTGCGCCCGGCTCGCGCACGACGGCGGTCTCGCCCTGCGCGAGCCGCAGCATCCACTCGACGAGATCGACGCCATAGATCTCCTCGGTCACCGGATGCTCCACCTGAAGGCGGGTGTTGACCTCCAGGAAGTAGGCCTCCTCGCGGACCGCGTCGTACACGAACTCGACCGTGCCGGCCGAGCGGTAACCGACGCTTGCGCACAGCTCCCGTGCCGAGGAGGTCAGTTGTCTGCGTACGGCAGTGGGCAGGCCGGGCGCCGGGGCCTCCTCCAGCACCTTCTGATTGCGGCGCTGGAGCGAGCAGTCGCGGTCGCCGAAGGTGACCACCCGGCCCTCGCCGTCGCCGAATACCTGCACCTCGACATGGCGGGCGTGCTCGACCAGGCGCTCCAGGAAGACGCCGGCCGAGGAGAAGGAGGCCGCGGCCACGCGCTGCACCCGCTCCCACGCGTCGGCCAGGCCCTCGGCGTCGTGCACGGCCCGCATGCCGATGCCGCCACCGCCGCCCGTCGCCTTGAGCATCACCGGGTAGCCGATGCGGTCTGCCGCCGCCAGCGCGGTGGGCAGGTCGGGCAGCAGTCCGGTGCCGGGGGCGAGTGGCACGCCCGCGGCCTCGGCGGCCGCCCGCGCGGTGTGCTTCGCGCCGAAAAGTTCCAGCTGCCCGGGGGTCGGCCCGGCGAAGACGAGTCCGGCGTCCTCGCAGCGGCGCGCGAAATCCGCGTCCTCGGAGAGGAAACCGTAGCCGGGGTGGATGGCGCCCGCGCCCGTGTCCTTCGCGGCCTTGAGCACGAGATCGGCGTCGAGGTACGACTCCTTGGCGGGTGCGGGGCCGAGCCGTACCGCCTCGTCGGCGAGCCGGACATGGGGTGCCGCGCGATCGGGGTCGGAGAACACGGCGACCGTACGCAGCCCGAGGCGGCGGGCGGTGCGGATGATGCGGACGGCGATCTCGCCCCGATTGGCGACCAGCAGTGTGCCGAACGCGGTCATACGGCGGCCTCGCTGATCGTCATCTCGACTGCGGTCGGCTCGAAGCCGTTGCACGGGTTGTTGATCTGAGGGCAGTTGGAGACGAGGACCAGAACATCGGTCTCGGCGTGCAGGGTGACGCGCAGGCCCGGCGAGGAGATGCCGTCGACGATGCCGAGCGTGCCGTCCTTCTCGACCGGGACGTTCATGTACCAGTTGATGTTGGAGACCAGATCGCGCTTGCCCAGACCGTAAGGCGCGCCCTCCGCGAGGAAGTTGTCGACGCAGGCGTGTTGCGACCAGGTGTGGTGGCCGTAGCGCAGGGTGTTGGACTCCTTGGAGCAGGCGCCGCCGACTGTGTCGTGCCGTCCGCAGGTGTCCTCGGTGACGGTCATCAGCGGGGTGTGCTCGTTCGACAACAGCACGCTCCCGGTGGTGAGGAAGATGTTCCCCTGGGCGTGGACGGTATCGGCGGCGCTGTAACGGACGGCGGTGTCCTGGGCGTCGTACACCAGGAAGTCGACGGCCTGATTGCCGTGCAGATCGGTGATGGTCAGCTGTTCGTCGGCGCGGACGACGGCGGACCAGGCGGCGCGGGCGGGTACGACGGTGGTCGCGCTCATGCGAGTCCCCTCGAGGCAAGGAAATCAATGGTGTTGGCGAAGGCGCGGCGTCCCTCCGGTGTGGCCTCCCACAGCGGATCGCCGGGCGCGGTGGGCGCGGCGCGCCAGGCCAGCACCTCCAGCGCCGTGCTGGTGTACCCGGGGCGGGGGTCCAGTGGATGCGGGACGTTCGCGATCAGCACGGTCACGTCCTGCTCGGCGCGGAGCGTCACGGAGGCTCCGGGGCCGGCCGAGCCGGTGAAGTCGAGGGCGCCGTCGTCCCGTACCTCCACGCCCTGGAAGAAGGAGAGCGAAGGCGGCAGATCGCGTGGCTCCAGGCCGTTCTTGAGCGCGGCAAGCTTCAATAGCTCGCGGCCTGCGGGGGACGCGGACTGGGGTGCGCCGTCCCCGTACCGCTCTGTGTTGCGTACGAGCGTGGAGGTGCCGCACAGGGCGTCGTGCCGGCCCGCCGTGTCCGCGACGAGCGTGGCGAGTACGCGGCCCTGGTCGGAGAGAAGCAGCTGCCCGGCGCGGAGGTAGGCGTTCCACTGGACCTTGACGGTGTCGGCTGTGTTGAGACGCTCCCACGGTCGTCCGTCCACGAAGAGCAGCACGTGCGCGCAGGCGTCCCCGTGGGGGTCCGTGAGCCGCAGCTCGGTGCCGCGGGCGAACACCCGGTGGGTGTAGTTGCCGCCCGCCACGGTCTCGGCCCACACCAGATGCCCGGCCTCGCAGGGCGGGGCGGGCCAGTCGGTCGCGGGCACGACCGGCATGGCCTCGGCGCGGGCGCCGTCCTGTGCGCGGGCGTGGTCGCGGGCCCCGTATGTCGTCGCGGTCGCCATGGCGGCGGACCTCCTCCGGCTCGGCGGTCATTTCTGTCGCGCGACAGAAATTAGGCGCAGGGGGAGTCGGGGCCATTGCCCGTCCGTTGCCCGTCGGTTACGGAACGCTCACCGGGATCTTGGTCGAAGGGATGTGCGGTCGGTGATCGGAGGGTGTGCGACGATCGGCTGCATGGGCACCACCACAGGACGACGGGTCGGGCGGCCGCGCGCGGAGCAGCGGCCGGACCGCGGGCTGTCCGCCCGAGGCGAACTGCTGGCCGCGGCGGCCGAGTTGTTCACGACGCACGGCTACGCGGCGACCACGACGCGAGTGGTCGCGGAGAGCGCGGGGATGCGCCAGGCGACGATGTACCACTACTTCGGGGGCAAGGAGGACCTGCTCGCGGAGCTCCTCGAGTCGACGGTGACACCGTCACTGACCCTGGCACGTGAACTGCTCGCGGACGACGGGCGCCCGGCCGAGAAGCGCCTGTGGGAGCTGTGCCGCTCGGACGTGGAGCTGCTGTGCGGCGGACCGCACAACCTGGGCGCGCTGTATCTGCTGCCGGAGGTGCGGAGCGAGCGATTCGCGGGCTTCCACCGGGTACGGGAGGATTTGAAGGACGCTTACGGTCAGCTGCTGGGGGCGACGGCGGCGGGGGCCGAGCTGGACAAGGACGAGCTGCAGCTCCGTACGGACCTGGTGTTCGGGCTGATCGAGGGCGTGATCCTGGTGCACAGGTCGGATCCGCGTCGTGCGGTGGGGGTGTTCGCGGAGGCGACGGCGGATGCGGCACTGCGGATCGCCGGGGCGTGATGTCGGGCGCGGGCCTGTGTTCAAACCCCGCTCAGCTCTGTGAGCCGCTCTGCGCCCCCTGCAGCCGGTAGCGGGCTCGTCCCGGTGCTCTCGGGCGGCGCGTCACGACTCCAAGCCGTTCCCCGCCTCGCGGCCCCACCCGCCGTCGCACCCGCCGGCATCCAGCACGCCGCATCCGCCCCCGCGCGGGGCCGGCTGTAGCCTGCGGTCATGACCAACTGGCTGCCGGACTTCGAGCCGCTACCCGATCCCGAGGCTCTCATCGCCCCGGAGATCACCGAGACCGAGTGCAGACAGTGCGGTACCCGCGTGTCCGGTCTCGACGGGCGCTATGCATGCGGAGTGTGTGGCTGGGTCAACGACCACACGGAGGGGCACCGGCCGCTTCCGCTGGCCGAGGACGACGCCGATTTTCCGCGCAGGAAGCGGATCGGGACCGGCGCGCTCTGAGGCGCGCGCCGGGCCGGCAGCCCCGCAGCGGGCCGGCCTCCACACCGGATTCGCCCTGAGCGCCGCTCATATGCGCGCAATCGCTCGAGCGTCGAGGCCGTCCGGGTGCGGTTCGGTCATTCGAAGCCGGGTATCACGCACGACAAGGACCCCGGGCCCCGGCCGACCGTCAAGGACACTACGGCGGACGCGGCACGAGTTGGCTAGGGGTGCGCCGCCGCAGGTGCCACTTCCGGTGCCGATTGCCCCCGTTGTGCCCTCATAGCCCTCCAGAGAGCGCCGAGCCCTACTGTGACCAGCAGGAACAGCGCCGTGAACCACTGGAAGTACCAGTGCCCGCCCGACGGGTCGTACACCGCCGCCCGCGGCCAGGCCAGGTTCACCGTCATGAACAGGCCGTACGCCAGCGCCACGATGTTCACCGGCAGGCCCCAGCGGCCGAGTGAGAACAGCGGGCGGCCCGACTCGTCCACCTCGCCGGCCCCCGGACCAGGGGACCATTCGCCGCGCAGCCTGCGTACCAGCATCGGGCCCGTCACCATCGCGTAGGCCAGATACAGCATGGCGATGCAGGTCGTGCCGATGGCGAGGAAGGCCTCCGGCGAGACCAGGTTGAGCAGGACCAGCGCCGCTGCCGCCGCGCCGACGACCAGGGCGGGGACGGCGGGCATTCCGGTGCGCGCGGAGACCTTCGCGAGGCGGGCCGAGAAGGGCAGCACACCGTCGCGCGCCATGGAGAAGAGCATCCGGGAGCCCGCCGTCTGGATGGCCAGCGTGGCCACCGCGATGGCGATCACCACATCGATGAGCAAGGCCTTGCCCACGCCGTCGCCGAGGCTGCTCGTGAGGACGTAGGAGAGTCCCTCGGTCGCGAGGCGCCCGTCGGTCAGACTCGGCGCGGCGAGCACCCCGCCGAGCAGCAGCAGTCCGCCGAGGACACCGGCGGAGGCGAGCGCGAGAAGGATCGTGCGCGGGGCGGTACTGCGGGGGCTGCGCGTTTCCTCGCTGAGTTCGCCGGCGCTGTCGAAGCCGATGAGGACGTACGCCGCGGTGAAGGAGCCGACAAGAAGCGCGCCGATCGCTCCGCCCTGGCCGCCGGTGTGCAGGGTGACGCCCGCGCCGCGCTCGGAATGGGTCAGGAGCAGCACCACGATCAGCACCGCCCCGATGATCTCCGCGGTCACACCGACGCGGTTGACGGCGGACATGACGCGGTTGTCGAGGAGGTTGACGGCGGTGGTCAGGGCCAGGAGTACGACCGCCAGCAGCGCGGCGTTCGCGGCACCCGACTTCGTCACGGGCGACGGATCGCCGCCGAACAACTGGAAGCCGGACCAGATCGCGGGGAGCGCGACCTGGAGTGCCAGGGCTGCTGCGGCGACCACGACGATCTGGCCGATGACCATGATCCAGCCCGCGAACCAGCCGAAGGACGGAGTGCTGAGCCGCGTCGACCACTGGTAGATGGCGCCCGACAGCGGGTAGCGGGCGGCGAGTTCGGCGAAGCAGGCCGCGACCAGCAGCTGCCCGGCCAGCACAGCGGGCCAGGTCCAGAAGAAGGCCGCGCCGCCGAAGGAGAAGCCGAAGGCGAAGAACTGGAAGACCGTGGTGAGGACGGAGATGAAGGAGAACCCGGCGGCGAAGGAGGCGTACCGCCCCATGCTGCGGTGCAGCTCCTGCCGGTAGCCGAAGCCGGCCAGCGCGGCCGCGTCGCCGCCCCGGTCGTTCTCCGGAGGGTCGGGCCGTACGTCGGTGGGTGCGGTCGCGGTCATGGCAGCCCCTGTCGCTCATTCCGGTTGTTATTCCGGTCAGGTGACAGAAATTAGGGAGAGGCTGTTTCGCCGGTGTCACATGTCCATGTCCGCACGGGGCCCAAGTCCTCACGCCGTACTCCGCATGCCGTCCGCCCGAACTCCCCGTGCGCCGTCCGCCGAAAGATCTCTCCGCCGACCAATCCAACGCCCCCACCGCGCCGAATGACCGGTGGAGGGCGGCGCCGGAGCGAGCCGGCCCGGAGGGAGCGGGAATGACAGCGGAAGGGCGGCGGACGGCCGTGGTCGGCGGCGGAGTTGCGGGGCTGACCGCCGCGTACGTACTGCAGCGCTCGCACGCGGTGTCGCTGTACGAGGCGGACGACCGGCTCGGCGGGCATGCCCACACCCACGACGTCCCGTCGTCCGACGGGCGCCTCCACCGCGTCGACTCCGGATTCATCGTCCACAACGAGCGCACCTATCCGCATCTGCTGCGTCTCTCCGCCGAACTCGGCGTGGTCACAAAGGAGTCGGAGATGAGCATGTCGGTACGGTGCGAGGGCTGCGGACTCGAGTACGCGGGGGCCCGCGGCCTCTCCGGACTCCTGGCCCAGCCCCGCAACGCCCTGCGCGGCCGCTACCTGCGGATGCTCACCGAGGTCCCGGCCTTCCACCGCCGGGCCCGCCGACTGCTGGAGAACAGCGCGCCGACCGGCGACGGCACGCGCCTGCTCCGTGCCGCCCTGCGCAACCCCCTCTCCACCCTTGCCGTATCCGCCGGCATCCGGTTCCACGGCGTCCGCCTGTTTCTGCGCGGACTGCCCGTACAACCCCGTCCCCGCCATGTGTCCCAGGAGGGTGTGAAGTGAGCGTGACCATGTCCCCGGCACCATCGAGAGTCGCGTCGGTCGACGCGCGGAGCTGGCCCGATGTGGCCCGGCTGCCCCGGACCTCCCGGCTGCGTACCGCCGCCGCCGAACGGCTCGTCCTGCGCGCGCTCGGCAGGCTGCCGCTGCGGGTCCGCCTCGCGGGCGGTGAGCCGATCGGCCTGGGCGGGCCCTTCATGGAGGTGCACGACCCGCAGGCCTTCTTCCGCCGTATCGGCGCGGGCGGACTCATCGGCTTCGGCGAGTCGTACATGGCGGGCGAATGGGAGGCCCGTGACCTCGTCGGCGTACTGACCGTCCTCGCCGAGCACGTGGCGACCCTGATCCCCGAGCCGCTCCAGCGGCTGCGCGGAGCCTGGGCGCCCACGCGGCCGGCCGAGCACCGCAACAGCTCCGAGGGTTCCCGCGCCAACATCGGCCACCACTACGACCTGCCGAACGAGCTCTTCGCGCTCTTCCTCGACCGGACCATGTCGTACTCCTCCGCTCTCTTCCGCGGTTTCCCCGCCGAACAGAATCTGCTGCCCGCCGCTCAGTACCGCAAGATCGACCGGCTGCTCGACCTGGCGCAGGTCGGATCGGGCACCCAGCTGCTGGAAATCGGCACAGGCTGGGGCGAGTTGGCGATCCGGGCGGCACAGCGCGGCGCCCGCGTGCTGACCGTGACCCTCTCCGGCGAGCAGCAGGAGCTGGCACGGCGACGCGTCCACGAGGCGGGACTGGCGGACCGGGTGACTGTCCTGCTGCGTGACTACCGCAAGGTGCTCGGCCGCTACGACGCGATCGTCAGTGTGGAGATGGTCGAGGCCGGCGGCGAGGAGTTCTGGCCGGAGTACTTCATGACGCTGGACCGGCTGCTCGCGCCCGGCGGGCGAATCGCCCTTCAGTCGATCACTATGCCGCACGAGCGGCTGCTCGCCTCCCGCACCACCTTCACCTGGATCCAGAAATACATCTTCCCCGGCGGGCTGCTGCCCTCGACCGAGGCGATCGAGCAGGTCGTCACCGGCTGCACCGGACTGCGGGTGGCCGCGCGGGACGGCTTCGGTCCGCACTACGCCGAGACACTGCGGCTGTGGCGCGAGCGCTTCGCCCAACGAGCCGCCGCCGTCGGCGCCCTCGGTTTCGACGAGACCTTCCGCCGGATGTGGACCTTCTATCTCGCCTACTCCGAGGCGGGCTTCCGCTCCGGCTATCTGGATGTGCAGCACATGCTGCTGACGAAGGAGGGGACGGCGTGAGGCCCCGGTGAACGGCTTTCCGTGGGCGGCGTTCGCGCACGGCCTCGGCTTCGCCGCGGCCGTCGCTCTCGCCGTCATGCTCGTCACTTTCGCCGTCGCCCTGCGGGCCGGCATGCACCGCGCCGTCGATGTGGCGTGGGGCATCGGCTCCACGGCCGTGGCCCTCGTCTCGTACGCGCTCTCCGCGGGGCACCGGGACGACGGTCGGCGGCTCCTGGTCACCGTGCTGACGGCCGTATGGGAACGGCAGCTGGGGCGGCGCCCCGGCTTCGCCGAGTACGCCGTCCGTACGAGTGGTTTCTTCCCGCGCCCGCCGAAGAAGGCCTGAAGCCCGGGGACCCGGGACCCGGGGGCGCGGGTCCCACTCGGAGGGCCTCCGCTCAGTGCAGGCCGCGCGCCCGCTCGAACCGCGCCCGCCCTTCCGCCGGTTCCACCAGCGGATCGGGATAGTCGAGCCGGGCCCGGTCCAGCCCGTCGAGTTTCCACGGTTGATGCACCGCGGGCCCGGCCAGCTGAGCGAGCTCGGGGACCCAGCGGCGTACGTAGTCGCCCTGCGGGTCGAAGCGCTTCGCCTGAGCGAGCGGATTGAGGACACGGTTGGGGCGGGTGTCGGTCCCGGTGCCCGCCACCCACTGCCAGTTGAGCTGGTTGTTGGCGATGTCGCCGTCCACCAGCAGATCCAGGAAGTGGCGGGCGCCGATGCGCCAGTCCACGTACAGGGTCTTGGTGAGATAGCTCGCCGCCAGCAGCCGCCCGCGGTTGTGCATCCAGCCCTCGTGCAGCAGCTGGCGCATCGCCGCGTCCACGATCGGGCAGCCGGTGCGGCCGTCCTTCCAGGCGGAGATCGCCTTCTCGTCAGTACGCCAGTGGTCGCCGCGCGTGCGGTAGTCGGCGTGGGCCGCCTCGGGCCGGGCCGCCAGGACCTGGTGGTGGAAGTCCCGCCAGGCCAGCTGCCGTACGAACGAGTCCGCACCAGGACCGCCCTTGCGGCGTGCCCGGTGGACGAGTTCGGTGGCGGAGAGGGTGCCGAAGTGCAGATGCGGTGAGAGCCGGGAGGTGGCATCGCCCGGCAGATCGTCGTGCCGCTCCGCGTACGCCGCGATGCCCGCCTTCTTGTCGGCCAGCCAGGCGCTCAGCCGCCGACGGCCTTCCATTTCCCCGCCCTTGGCGAGGCCGGGCGACACACCGGTCACCGCGGTGCGGCGCGGCAGCGGATGGCCGGCGAGCTCGGGGACCCGCAACGACCGCGGCGCCGCCATGGCCCCGCGCAGCCCGGCCGCCTCCCACCTGCGGAAGTACGCCGAGAACACCGCGAAATGGTCGCGGCCACCAGGCGTGACCCGCCCCGGCGGCAGCGCGGTGACCACCCCGTCATGGACGTGCAGGGCACAGCGCACCGCCGCCAGCGCACTGCGCAGCTGATCCTCCCTGCGTACGGCATAGCCGCTGACCCCGGCAGCGATATGCACTGCGCGGGCCCCGGTCTCGGCGACGACCCGGCAGACCTGCTCGGTGACATGGCCGGTACGGATCACCAGCCGCCCGCCGCGTTCGTGCAGCCCGGCATCGAGCGAGACCAGGCAATCGGCGAGGAAGGCGCGGCGGTTGGGCGCGTCGAAGCCCGCTTTCCGGATGCCCGGATCCAGCACGAACAGCGGTACGACCTCGTCGGCGCCGCGCAGTGCCGCTTGCAGCGCCGGCTGGTCGTGCAGCCGTAGATCGGAGGTGAAGAGCATGACCGCAACGCTCATGCGCCGTCCTTCCTCAGGCGGGGAAGCTCGTCAGGGCAAGGGGGTCGGAGGTCGGCTCGGGGGAGCCGCCCGCCGGTTCGACGGTGATGCCCATGCCCGAGGCGGTGTTCACCGGTCCGTCCATCAGGACGGCGTTGGTGGTGGTCGCGGGGTCCATGAGCCCCGCCGAACGCATCTTTCCGCCGTCGCTGAACCAGAGTTGGTAGACCTTGCCCTGCGGCGGCTTCGGCAGGCCGGCGGAGAGGAAGGCCGCCTTGTTCCTGTCGCGTGAGACGACCACCGTGCCGGTCGCCCCGTCCTTGAGCTTCACGGCGGCGACCCTCGCGTCCGGCGCGGCGAGCACCGAGGCCAGCTCCTCGGCATGCTGCTGAGAGCGCTGCGCCAGGTCGTGTGCGTCCCGCGCCTCCTGGTGCTGCCAGACCGCCACTCCGCCGAAGGCGGCGGCAGCGGCGAGACAGGCCGCCAGTGCGAAGCGGGACAGTGCCCGGCCGCGGTTGGCGCCGGGGCGGGCCCGGCGTGAGATCCGCGGCGGATCCTGGCGCTCCGCGGAGACCTGCCGCATGACCCGCTGCTTGAGCGCGGGCGGCGGCGTCACGGCCACAGCGAGCCCCAGCTTCCCCACCGTGGCGGCCAGTTCCTGTACTTCCTGCACGCAGGCCGGACACATCTGCAGATGCCGCTCGAACTCGGCACGCTCGTCGGGCGCCAGCGCGTGCAGCACATAGGCGCCGGTCAGCGTGTGCAGATCAGCGGTGGTCATGCGCTCACCCCCAGGCAGTCGCGCAGCCGGATGAGCCCGTCGCGCAGTCGTGTCTTGACCGTGCCGAGCGGCACGGAGAGCAGTTCGGCCACTTCCCGGTAGGCGAGCCCCCGGTAGTACGCGAGCGTCACCGATTGGCGCTGCAGCTCGGTCAGGCTGCGCAGACAGCGCCGTACCTGCTCGCGTTCGAGGCGGGCCTCGACCTGCTCGGTGACGTCGTCGTAGGCCGGCGTCCGTTCGAGCAGCGCCGCTCGCCGCTCCCGGTCGCTCGCGGACTGTGCCGACCGGACCCGGTCCACGGCGCGCCGGTGGGCGAGCGTGAGAATCCAGGTCATGGCCGACCCGCGGGACGGCTGGAAGCGGGCTGCCGTACGCCAGACCTCGATCAGCACCTCCTGGGTCACCTCCTCCGACTGGGCGGGGTCGCGCAACACGGCGCGCACCAGCCCGAGTACAGGTCCGCTGACACTGTCGTAGACACGGGAGAAGGCCTCCTGGTCGCCTCTGGCCACCAGGCCGAGCAGTTGCTGCAGATCGGGACCCGCCGAGGTCGGGCCGCCGATGTGTACGGCTTCTTTCACGCGCACTTTCCTCCACGGTGTGGATGAGTGGACGGACAGATTTCATCAGGCATTCGGAGCCGATGGCCAGGCGGATTGGTACAGGGTTCGCAGCGGGTTCCTGGCGTCACGCCCGCACCACCGATTCTCGCGATATGTCGTGGTTGACTGCGGTGTGAACTCGCGATATGTTCGGCAACGAGTATTCGGAGACGAGGTGTTCGGGATGGCGGCGAAACGGCGCAGGCTCAGCAACCCGCTGGCGCTTGTGGTCATGGTGCTGCTGGCCGAGAAGACCATGCATCCGTACGAGATCGCGCAGACGATCCGTCAGCGCGGCAAGGAGAACAGCGTCAAGGTCAACTTCGGCTCGCTCTACACCGTTGTGCAGAACCTCGAGAAGCACGGCCTGGTCGAGGTCACCGATGTGCAGCGGCAGGGCAACCGGCCGGAGCGCACCCTCTACGGCATCACCGAGGCCGGACGCGCGGAGATGGCGGAGTGGCTGTCCGATCTGCTCGCCGTACCCGCCCGTGAGTACCCGTTGTTCGAGACCGCGCTCTCGCTCATGGGCATCCTGCCGCCGGAGGAGGTCATGGCGCTGCTCGCGGACCGACTGGCGGCGCTGAAGGTCCGGATCGCCAGTGCTCGCGGCGCGCTGCAGATGCTCCACGGCACGTTGCCGCGGATCTTCGTCGTGGAGAACGAGTACCAGCTCCACATGATCGAGGCGGAGGCGGAGTGGCTCCGCGGCTTCCTCGATGAGGTCGAGCAGGGCACGTACGAGGGAGTCGAGGGGTGGCGGATCTTCCACGAGACCGGTGAACTGCCGCCGGAATTCAGGGAACCTCAGGAGAGAGCCGAGGGCCGCCCCACGCAGACGTAAACAGAGAAGACCCCGGCGGATGCTGTTGGAGCAGCTCCCGCCGGGGTCTCGAACCCCGGACCGGAGCCGCCGTGGAGGCGGACCGGGCGATCGAGGTGCGGCACACCCAGGATAGCCCGGCGCTCTTCACGCGGATCGGCTCGGCATACCCGAGAACCGCTCACCCGAGGAGAGCTCCGTCATGAGCACCCGTGCGCCCGCCGTCGAGGCGCGGCAGCTGATCAAGACCTACCCCGGCGATGTCACCGCCCTCAGCGGCATGGACCTGACCGTCCGGACCGGCACGGTCTTCGGACTGCTCGGCCCCAACGGCGCCGGCAAGTCCACCACCGTCAAGATCCTCACCACCCTGGCCAGGCCCGACAGCGGCACCGCCGTGGTCGCCGGCCACGACGTCCTGCGGCACCCCGGCCGGGTGCGCCGCGCCATCGGGGTCGTCGCCCAGAAGTCCGGCGCGGACCCCGTTGCCACCGGCCGCGAGAACCTCCTGCTGCAGGGCAGGCTGTACGGGCTCAAAGGCGCCGCACTCGGCCGGCGCGTCGATGAACTGCTGGCCCGCTTCGACCTCACAGGTGCCGCGAAGCGCCAGGTCAAGGGGTACTCCGGCGGGATGCAGCGACGTCTGGACGTGGCACTCGGCCTGGTCCACCGGCCCGAGGTGCTCTTTCTGGACGAGCCGACGACCGGCCTCGACCCCGAGTCCCGTACGGCCATGTGGGAGGAGATCAGCCGCCTCGCCGGAGAGGAAGGGCTGACCATTCTCCTCACCACGCACTATCTGGAGGAGGCCGACCGGCTGGCCGGGCGGATCGCGATCGTCGACCGCGGCCGGGTCGTCGTCGAAGGCACACCCGACGAGCTCAAAGGCGAACTGCGCGGCGATGCCGTGCACCTCGAGCTGCGGGCGGACGGCGACCGTGCGGTACTCGGCGAGGCCATCGCCGCGCTGCCCGGGATCCACGATGTGCTCGTCGACGGCCGCCGTGTCAGCGTGCGCGCCGACGACGGCGCGGCCGCCGTGCCCCTGCTGCTGGCCGCGCTGGAGCGGACGGGAGCCGCGGTCGCCGCCGCCACCGTCGCACGCCCCTCCCTCGACGACGTCTATCTGCGGTACGCGGGACGCCGCTTCTCCGAGGCCGAGTCCGGCTCCGGACCGGCCGACGCTCAGGATGCGCCCGCACTCGCCGCCGCGGGGGGCACCCGATGAGCGCCGACTCCCTCACCCAGACCTGGTACATGACGCAGCGCCGGCTGGTGGCCGTGGTCCGCCAGCCCGCGTATCTGCTGATGATGCTGATCCAGCCGGCGATCTGGCTGTTCCTCTTCGGCAATCTTTTCAAGAAGGTCGTGGAACTGGGCGGCTTCGGCACCATGACCTATCTCGACTATCTCGTCCCCGGCATCGTGGTGATGAGTGCGCTCAACTCCAGCATGTGGGCCGGGATGGGGACCCTGGAGGAGATCGAGCGCGGCACCCTGAACCGCTTCCTGACCACTCCCGTCGGCCGCGGCGCGCTGATGAACGGCAATGTGGCGCAGAACGGCATCAGCACCGCCGTCCAGTCCGTCATCATCGTGCTGCTGGGTATGGCGGGCGGGGCGGAGTACCCCGGCGGCGTGAGGGGTATCGCGATCCTCGTCCTCGCCTCGGTACTGCTGGGTGCGGTCTTCGGTGCGTTCTCCAACGCCGTCGGCATGCTGGTGCGCGAGCGTGAGTCGATCATCGGCATCAACACCTTCCTGCTGCTGCCGCTGACGTTTCTCTCCTCGGCGTTCATGGCCCCGTCCCAGATGCCGTCCTGGATGGGGCACATCGCGGACTTCAATCCGGCCAACTGGGCGATGGTGGCGGGCCGTTCGGCGATGGCAGCCGATCCGGACTGGGGGGATGTACTCAGCCGCGGGGGAGCGCTCGCCGTCCTCACCGTGGTGGCGGTGTGGCTGTCGACCCGCACCTTCCGCCTCTACCAGAAGTCCGTCTAGAGCCTTCCGGGGGCTGTCCGGTGGGTCGTGGCCGACTCACCGGACACGTCCTGGACGGCAGTACGGCTGGGCGCGCGCCGTCGTGGTCCACCGCCCTGCGCCGGAGGGGGCGGAGCGGATCGGCCACCGGATCTGTCGCGGCGGAGAACCGTGGTGTGATGGGGGCGTGAGCCGTGCCGCAGAGGAGAACAACCGCCGCATGCTTCGGGCACGGGACGCGATGGACCGCGCCTACGCGCAGCCGCTGGACGTCCCGGCCCTGGCCCGGATCGCCCATGTGTCACCGGCGCACTTCACGCGCACCTTCCGGGCCACGTTCGGTGAGACGCCGCACCGCTACCTGCAGCGCCGTCGTGTCGAGCGTGCGATGTTCCTGCTGCGGGAGACCGACCGCAGTGTGACGGACATCTGCTTCCAGGTCGGCTTCGGCAGCCCGGGAACGTTCAGCCGGACGTTCCGCGACATCGTCGGCCGGTCGCCGAGGACGTACCGCAAGGAAGCGGCGGCCACGGACGTACCGACGTGCTTCACGATGGCGTGGACGCGGCCGAGCGCCTGACCGTCCGTACCCCCGTGGCGTCCCTACGACCGAGCAGTTCTGGATAAGTTTTCGTCCGGCCTGCCCAGTAGCGTGATGGACATGTTCAACGCCATCACGCACTCACAGATTTACGTCCTCGACCAGGACGAAGCCCTCGACTTCTACGTCGGCAAGCTGGGCCTGGAGGTCAATGCCGACGTCGACCTGGGCTTCATGCGCTGGCTGACCGTCAGCATCCCCGGTCACCCGGAGCGTCAGATCCTGCTGGAGAAGCCGGGTCCTCCGGCGATGTCCGAGGAGACGGCGCAGCAGGTCCGCGAGCTGGTGACGAAGGGCGCGACGGGCGGCTCGCTCATCTTCAGCACGGACGACTGCCGCAAGACGTACGAGACGCTGCTGGGCCGGGGCGTCGAGTTCACCGAGGAACCCACCGATCGTCCGTACGGAACCGACTGCGGCCTCCGCGACCCCTTCGGCAACAGCATCCGTTTCACCCAGCCGAGGGCCTGAGTCAATCCGCCCCTCCGCGTCGCCGCCGGCGCCGACGGCGACGCGGGATCCGGTCCCGCACACCGGGGGCCGACGACGGCCTCGGACAGGCCTCAGTACGAGAGTGGGTGTACGGCACGGTCCGTGGCTGTGGTCGCGGCCCGGGCCTTCACCGCGCGCAGCACCAGGAAGACGGGCAGGGCGAACGGCGAGAGCAGGATGGTCAGCGCCAGCAGCGGCCCCATCACCAGGGGCCGGATACCGAGTCGCCGCGCCTCGAGGAACATCCACTGGCCGATGAGCAGATCCCAGGCGATGACCTGCGCCCAGAGAGCGCCGGCGCCGTTGGCCCGTACCGTCAGCTCCCGGAAGGTGTCGATATCGGGGCTGCTCACCGCGGTCCAGAGCTCCGGGAAGACCGGCACCGCCATGACGGCATAGATGACCAGGACACCCGAGATCGTCCAGGGCGACGCGGCCAGCCGCGCGGTCGGCCGCCAGGTGGGCGCGAAGATCATCAGCAGCCAGAACGGGGCGGCCAGCCAGAAAGTGATTTCAAAGAGCGCTCCGGTCATGCCACAAGCTCCTTCTCGGTGTCATCCGCGGTGTTCTGTACGGGAGTTGTGCTCCGCAGCGATACGAGCGCCCCCAGTGCGGCGGCGACGACGATCAGGGCCGCGGCGCCGAGCGTCGCACCGTCCGGGTGGATCAGCGGCTGTCCGCGCAGCGCCTGCCAGGTGACGAGGGCGAGCACGGCCGCATACGTGCCCGAGGCGACCAGTACGAGCCGCAGCCGTACGCGCTCGTCCCGCAGCCGGGCGAAACGCGGGGCCAGGACGATGAGCCCGAGCAGGAAGAGCGGGATCAGTTGAAGGGCGTGCATACCGACGAAGTGCGGGATGCGCAGATCGCCGCCGGTGGTCGACCAGCCGGTGAGCGGCATGGCGGGACCGCCTTCCGGTACTCCGACGCTGTGGGAGCCGACCACCTGGGCGACGCTGCGGCCACCGGCCGCCTCCTGCTCGGGCGTTGCCTGTGTCATCAGATTTCCCAGGGCGGCGCCCACGAGTGCGACGGCCGCGCCGAGCCGCATCGCCCAGGCGGCCGCGCGATCGGCCATCGGCGAGCGGAACAGCAGGATCACGATGATCAGAGAGCTGATCCAGAGGGTGACGATGGTCGCCCCCATGATGTTGAACAGCATCCCGTCGAAGGCGGTTTCGAAGTTGAAGTGGCTGCGCTTGCCGCGGATCACCTGCCCGGTGATGATCGCCATCTCGATCGCGCCGGTCAGCGCGACAACGGTGCCGGCCCACCAGCCCACCCGGCGGCCGCGGCCGGCCAGCGAGAGCATCCAGGCCAGGGTCAGCGCGTAGATCATCAGTGAGGCCGAGAACTTGAGGGGCTTGAACCAGATCGGCGAGCCCACTAGGACACGGTCGTCGACGACCATGCCCACGCCGGACACTGCGAATGTCACCGCCATCGAAGCGGCGAAGACCATGAGTGGCCGGTGCCACGAACGCCATGAAGACATAGGTATCCCCTCCGTCGGATTCCCCAAGTAGATAGCGCAACTATCTGCTATCCGATAGTGAAACTATCTATGATGAGGGCCGTGGGTGGCAAGAGCGAAGAGGCGAACGCGCGGTGCGCAGAGGAGAGTTGAGTCGCAGGACCGGGGTCCCGGTGCCGACGATCAAGTACTACGTCCGTGAGGGCCTGCTCCCCGCCGGGCAGCTGAGCAGCCCGAACCAGGCGGGCTACGACGACGCGCACGAGCGCAGACCGCGACTGATCCGCGCGCTGCTCGATGTGGGCGGGCTGAAGGTGGCCGCGATCGCGGAGGTCCTCGCGGCGATCGACGACCCCGGCCGGTCCTGCACAAGATGCTGGGCGCGGCCACGGACCCCCATCGTCCCGCGGTACGCCGACAGCGAGCCGGACGCGGAGCCGGAGGGGGCGCGCGAGGAGGTCCGGGAGCTGATCGCGCGGCGCGGCCGGCGGGTGGACGACGGCACCCCGGCCGTCGAGGCGCTCGCGGCTGCGCCGGCCGCGCTGGACCGTGTGGGGCACCGGGCACGGAGCCTTCATCGAAGGGCTGGACGACTACGCGTCCGCGGCGGAACAGGTGGCGCGGGCGGACCTCGCGTATGTCGGGCGCGCCGGGCGGGCCTCGGCGACCTGGTGGAGAGCGCGGTGATCGGTACGGTGCTGGGGTGACGCGGTGCTGGTCTCGCTGCGCCGGCTCGCACACGTGGAAGTCTCGGCACGGCCGGGCCGCGAGGGCGGAGGCCGGAGCGAGGGCAAAGGGGCCCTGTCGTAGGAAGCGGGATCCCTCGGCCGCGCGCCGGCCAGGTCCGACCGCGATCCCTCTGCCCCAGGGACGAAAACGCCCCCGGCCGCATCCGCGGTCGAGGGCCGGGCGGCGCCTGCGTCAGGCAGCCGTCTCCTGCTCCCGTTCCACCTGATCGTTCCATTCGCGCTTCGCCGCGCGCCACGCCTCGTCGTTCTGGCCCAGTCGCCAGTACCCCGAGATCGACAGCTGCTCGCGCGGAATCTGCCGGTCCAGCCGAAGATGGCGCCGCAGCTCCCGTACGAACGCCGCCTCGCCGTGCACGAACGCGCAGACGTCGCCCGCCGGGAACTCCAGCGTGGTGACCGCCGCGACCAGTGCCTCGCCGACCGGCCGGGCACCTCGGTGCAGCCAGTTGATCTCGACTCCGTCCGGCGTGGCCACCTTCTGCTCGTCCCCGGGGCCGTCGACCTCGACGAAGGCATGGACCCGAGCGTCCGCCGGCATCGCCTCCATCGACGCGGCGATCGCCGGCAGCGCGCTCTCGTCGCCCACCAGCAGATGCCAGTCCGCCGCCGGAGCCGGGGCATAGCCGCCGCCCGGTCCGAGGAAGCGCATCGTCTCGCCCACCCGGGCCCGGGCCGCCCACGGCCCGGCCAGGCCCTCGTCGCCGTGGACCACGAAGTCGACCGTCAGCTCACGCTGGGCCGGGTCCCAGCTCCGTACCGTGTATGTGCGGTTGGTGGGCCACTGATCGCGCGGGAACTCCTCGCGGATCCGCTCGATGTCGAACGGCTCCGGATACGTCACACCCTCGGGCGCGAACAGCAGCTTGATGTAGTGGTCGGTGTATTCGTCGATGGCGAACCCGGCAAGCCCCTCACCGCCCAGTACGACGCGCACCATGTGCGGCGTGATCCGCTCCGCGCGCACCACCTGCGCCTCATGGGCCTTCGTTGCCTTGCGGGCCGGTCGTTCTGCCACGGCGGTCTCCCTGAACTCGTGCAGTGCTTAGGCTTGCCTAAGTTAACACCTCAGTCCTGGAGTGTGGACAGCAAACGCTTGAGTGCGCCACCGAGCCCCCACTGGGCCGCGAGCTCGTCCAGCGACGCCGGATCCCGCGGCTCGGAGGGCAGTGCGGGGTCGAAGTCCGGCAGCGGTACGTCCGAGGCCACTCGTACCACCTTGGGCGCGACCGCGACATAGTCCCGCGCCTCGTCGAGCCGCTTGCGCTGCGAAGGTGTCAGCCTGGCGAGCGGATCGTCGACGGCGGCCATGATCCCGGCCAGGTCGCCGAACGAGTCCAGCAGCTTGGCCGCGGTCTTCTCGCCGATCCCGGGCACCCCCGGCAGCCCGTCGCTCGGGTCGCCGCGCAGCAGCGCCAGGTCGACGTAGCCGGGTCCGTCGACGCCGTACTTCTCGCGCAGCCAGGCCTCGTCCGTGACCTGCAGCGTCCCGACGCCCTTCAGCGGATACAGCACGCACCGGCCACGGGCGTCGTCGACCAGCTGGAAGAGGTCGCGGTCGCCGGTGACGATGTCGACGGGCCCGGTGGCGCGCCCCGTGAGCGTGCCGATGATGTCGTCCGCCTCGTACCCGTCCACGCCGACACGGGCGATGCCGAGCGCGTCGAGCACGTCCGCAATCACCGGAACCTGGGGCGCGAGGGTGTCCGGGGTCTCTTCCTCGTCCGGCCCCGTCTCCGTCTCGACGGCGACGCGGTGCGCCTTGTACGAAGGAATCAGCTCGACCCGCCAGTGCGGCCGCCAGTCGTTGTCCCAGCAGGCCACGAGGTCGTCGGGGCGGTGGTCCTGGACCAGCCGGGCGATGAAATCGAGCAGTCCCCGCACGGCGTTGACCGGAGTGCCGTCGGGGGCCCGTACCGAATCGGGGACCCCGAAATAGGCCCGGAAGTACAGGGAAGCGGTGTCGAGGAGCATCAGGCGTCGCGTCACAACACTGATGATGCCGCACCCCACTGACAGCCACCCGCTCGCCGCCGACAGCGACCATTCGCACCGCCTGTAGCTGCCCCCCCGCACCGCCCGGGTGAGGTGGGTCACTGTTGCGTTTGGCCCGAAAGGGCCAGGGCAGGCGGGGACCCGGAGCGGACCCCCTGGCACGGTTTTGGATCAAGAAGACCGGCACATGTCACGGGCAAGCGGGCAGAACCCGTCCTGTTCCACGGCTCGCCTGCGGGGGTTGGCGAGCCGTTTTCGGTTCTACGCGTGAGGTGTATGTGTCCAGGCTGCAAGCCGAGCACTTGTACAAAGTGTTCGGCAGACGACCCGATGAAGCGGTACGCAAGCTCGAAAGCGGCAGCGACCGCGACGAGCTGCGCGCCGACGGAACGACCGCGGCGGTGATCGACGCATCGTTCGCCGTCGAGCCGGGTCAGATATTCGTCGTCATGGGTCTGTCCGGGTCCGGCAAGTCCACGCTGCTGCGCATGCTGAACGGACTGCTGGAGCCCACTGCCGGACGCGTGCTCTTCGACGGCGAGGACCTGACCGCCCTGAGCCCTCGGGAGCTGCGCTCCGTACGCTCGGCCAAGATCAGCATGGTGTTCCAGCACTTCGCGCTCTTCCCGCACCGAAGCGTGCTGGAGAACGCCGGCTACGGCCTCGAGGTGCAGGGCGTCCGGCGCGCCGAGCGCGACAAGCGCGCCGCCGAGGCCCTGGAGCTTGCCGGGCTCGCCGGCTGGGAGAACTCCTGGCCCGACGAGCTCTCCGGCGGTATGCAGCAGCGCGTGGGCCTGGCCCGCGCGCTCGCCACCGACGCCGATCTGCTGCTGATGGACGAGTCCTTCAGCGCGCTCGACCCGCTGATCCGCCGCGATATGCAGGACCAGCTCCTCGAGCTGCAGAAAAGGCTCAAGAAGACGATCGTCTTCATCACTCACGACCTCAACGAGGCCATGCGCCTCGGCGACCGGATCGCGGTGATGCGGGACGGCAGGATCGTTCAGCTCGGCACCGCCGAGGACATCCTCGTCACCCCGGCCAACGACTATGTCGCCTCCTTCACCCAGGACGTCGACCGCTCGCGGGTGCTGACCGCCGGTGCGATCATGGCCGATCCGCAGACGTCGTTCGGCCGCAAGACGGACAGCGGCAAGGAGCTGCGCAACGCCAAGGACGTGCTCGCCGCGGCGCCCGCCACGGTCACGGCCGACACACCGATCATCGAGCTGTTCACCCCCTGCTCCACCAGCGGCGTCGCCGTAGCCGTCATCGACGACGAGGGGGAGCTGATCGGCGTCGTACCGCGCGCCCGGCTGCTCGCTGTCCTCGGCGAGCCGATGACCCCGGCAGCGATTCCGCCGCAGGACGCGGGACAGCGACAGGTCCCGCAGCGGGGCGTGACCAAGGAGGTGGCCAGTGCCTAGGCTCCACCTCGGCGACTGGGTCGACGCCGGTGTCAACTGGCTCCAGTCCCATCTCTCCTGGCTGTTCGACGCCATCACGTCGGTCGTCACCGGTATGTACGACGGCATCGACGCGGCGCTCTCGGCGCCCCAGCCGCTGCTCTTCGCGGGCATCCTCGCCGTCCTCGCCTGGTGGCTGCGGGGTCTGCTCGGCGGCGTGCTGGCCTTCGCCGGCTTCGCGCTGATCGACTCCATCGAACTGTGGGACGACGCGATGTCGACCCTCTCCCTGGTGCTCGTCGCCACGATCGTCACCCTGGCGATCGCCGTACCGCTCGGTATCTGGGCCTCGCGCTCCAAGTCCGTCAGTGCCGTCACCCGGCCGGTCCTGGACTTCATGCAGACCATGCCGGCGATGGTCTACCTGATCCCCGGCATCATCTTCTTCGGCGTCGGCGTGGTCCCCGGCATCATCGCCACCATCGTCTTCGCCCTGCCGCCCGGTGTACGGATGACCGAGCTCGGCATCCGGCAGGTCGACGAGGAGCTCGTCGAGGCCGCCGAGGCCTTCGGTACCACGCCGCGCAACACCCTGCTGCGCGTCCAGCTCCCGCTCGCCCTGCCCACGATCATGGCCGGCATCAACCAGGTGATCATGCTGGGCCTGTCCATGGTCGTCATCGCCGGCATGGTCGGCGGCGGCGGTCTCGGTGGCGCGGTCTACCGCGCCATCGGCAATGTCGACATCGGCCTCGGCTTCGAGGCGGGCATCTCCATCGTCATCCTCGCGATGTACCTGGACCGGATGACGAGCGCGCTGGGCCGTCAGGTCTCGCCGCTCGGCCGTCGCGCCCTCGCCAGGGCGAAGTCGATGACGGCCGGACCGAAGATCTGGAGCTACCGTCCGCAGCCGGTCGTCGCGGTCGCCGGTGTCGTCATCCTCGCGCTCGTCGCGGGCAGCATGAGCCTGTTCGGCGGGGCCAAGTCCGCCGACGCCTCGGCCGCCGGCAACGTCGGCCAGGGCAAGAAGGTCTCCATCGGATACATCCCGTGGGACGAGGGCATCGCCTCCACCTTCCTCTGGAAGGAGCTGCTGGAGAAGCGCGGCTTCGAGGTGGAGACCAAGCAGCTGGAGGCCGGAGCGCTCTACACCGGTCTGGCCGGCGGCCAGGTCGACATGGAGACCGATTCCTGGCTCCCGGTCACGCACGCCCAGTACTGGAAGAAGTACCGGAACAAGCTCGAGGACCTGGGCTCCTGGTACGGCCCCACCTCGCTGGAGCTCTCCGTCCCCTCGTACATGAAGGGCATCGACTCCCTCGAGGACCTCAAGAGCAAGTCGGGTCAGTTCAAGGGCCGGATCATCGGCATCGAGCCGAGCGCCGGAATGATGGGCATCCTCAAGGACAAGGTCCTGAAGGACTACGGTCTCGAGGGCGAGTACAAGGTCGTCGACGGCTCGACGCCCGGCATGCTCGCCGAGCTGAAGCGCGCGTACGACAAGAAGGAACCCATCGTCACCACGCTGTGGTCTCCGCACTGGGCGTACAGCACCTACGACCTGAAGAAGCTCAAGGACCCCAAGGGCTCCTGGGGCAAGGGCGACGGCGTGCACACCCTGGCCCGCAAGGGCTTCGCCGCCGACAACCCGCAGGTCGGCAAGTGGCTCAAGAACTTCAAGATGACCGAGAAGCAGCTCACGGAGCTTGAAGCCAAGATCCAGACGACGGGCAAGGGCAAGGAGCAGGACGCGGTACGCGCCTGGCTCAAGGAGAACCCGGACCTCGCCGCGAAGTGGACCCCCCTCGGCAAGGCGGGCAGGGCCGCGAGCACGACGGCTCCCTAGCGGCGGTCGAGCGTCGCACGAAAGGGTGGGCCCCGCATTTGGCGGGGCCCACCCTTTCCGGCTGTCCGGGCCGGGCCGGCCACAGTACTGGCCTGCTCCCTGAGCACCGGCGGTCGGAAGCTGCGTAAGGTGATACAGGACCAGGGAGGGGAGCCCGGCTGATGGACGCGATGGACGCGAAGGACGCGAAGGACCCGAAGGAGACCGAACCCCTTCGGGTGGGCGCGGCCGTCCGCAGGCGCCGCCGGGCCCTTGACCTCACGCTGGCGGCAGTGGCGGAGCGCAGCGGTCTCTCCGTGCCCTTCCTCAGCCAGATCGAGAACGAGCGTGCCCGTCCCAGCATGCGTTCGCTCCAGCGGGTCGCCGACGCGCTGGAGACCACGGTGGGCCGGCTGATCGCCGCGTCCGACGCCGCCCGCACCATCAATGTCGTACGCGCCCCGGACGCCGCCGCGCCTGCGCACGCCGTCACGACGCGTCGCCTCGTGCGGGGACACCATCAGCTGCAAGCCCTGGAATTCACCGGTGAGAATGACGCGGGACGCGAGTTCGAGCACCGCAACGACGAGCTGATGTACGTCGCCGAGGGTACGGCGGAGGTCGAGGCGGAAGGACGCGCCTACCGGCTCGCGCGCGGCGACACCCTCTTCCTCTCCGGCGGCGTCCGGCATCGCTGGCGTGCCACCTCACCCGACACCCGGATCCTGGTCGTCACCGTCTCCGACCACATCGACGCGCCCGCCGATCAGCGGCGCTGAGGGCGACCCGGTGCGCGTCGTCTCGCTGGTGCCGTCGCTGACCGAGGCTGTGGCCGTCAGCGCACCCGGGCTGCTGGTCGGGGCGACGGACTGGTGCAGCCATCCCGCGGACCTCGATGTCGCACGGGTCGGGGGTACCAAGAACCCGGATGTGGGGGCCGTGGCCGGGCTCCGCCCCGATCTCGTGATCGCGAACGAGGAGGAGAACCGGGAGCCCGATCTGGCCGCACTGCGGGCGGCGGGAATCGAGGTCCTCGTCACCGAGGTGCGCAACCTGGAGCAGGCGTTCCGCGAGCTGCAGCGGGTGCTCGTGTCCGGGTGCGGCGTGGCACGGCCGCGCTGGCTGGACGAGGCGGAGTCGGCATGGGCCGCGGTCGCGCCCACGATGGCGTGGCGGGCGGTGGTGCCGGTCTGGCGGCGGCCGTGGATGGTGCTCGGCCGCGACACCTTCGCCGGTGATCTGCTGGCCCGGCTCGGCGTCAGGAATGTGTACGCGGGGCACGCCGAGCGCTATCCGCGTATCCCGCTGGAGGAGCTGCGGGAAGGCGGCGCCCAGATGGTGGTCCTGCCCGACGAGCCGTACCGCTTCGCGGCCGACGACGGGCCCGAGGCCTTTCCCGGACTGCCCGCCGCGCTGGTCAGCGGTCGTCATCTGACGTGGTACGGGCCCTCACTGGCCGAGGCGCCGACGGTGCTCGGCCAGTCGCTGCGACGAGCGGCGCGGCAGCGACTGGCCTAAGACGTGGGCAGTCTTCAAGCAGTTGGGTGTGGACCTGGGACCGGCGCCAACTGCCAAACCCTGTCAGTGGCTTACCGCAAGAACTCACGGTGTCGGCGTCGAGCGGCGCATCGGCACCTGCTCCTAGCGGCACCTTCCTACGTTGGTCTGAACGTACGCACCGATAAACGGGTCGTACACCAGCCCGTAGAAGGGGAAGCAGTCGCGGTAACCCCTATTGTCCCTGAAACAATCCGACGAGTAGCCGTAGTAGCCGTAGCGGTTCGAGAATGGATCGCACGACCTGCTATTGGTCGGCAGGGTTTGTTTCTGCGACTGCGTCATGGCAGATTCCGCTGATGCGGTCACGGCGGAGGCCTTGGGCGCTGCGGCGGCAATTGGGGCTGCGGCTGAAAAGGCAAGCGCGGAGGCCAGGAGAGATGCACCTACGAAGCCGGGGATTCGACGTCCGAATATTCTGGACATGATGATTCCTCATCTGTGGATGTCCGGCGTCCTATGAGTCCTGAGCGGACTTCAGGGTGTGAGCGGCTTGACGCCCATGGGCTGGTTACCCACAAGTCCAGCTTCCGCCTATCTCCGACGTCTCGCAAGCTAGCCCTTCGGGAGGGCACAGGCGGCCCGTTGATCAGGGGATCGGCCTGTCTCCGCGTTGTCATGGGGTGTCAAGTGGGCCCGGTTCCGGCCGGCAATCCGCGGGTGCGGGAATTGTCCGGCCCGCCGCGAATTCTTCCTGACCATCAGAACGCCCCGCGCAGCGCGACGATCCGAAACCACAATGGCGTTGCTCGTGAAATGCTCGCCCGCCGTAGTTGTGGTGACGGGACGCGGCCCATTTATGGAATCCGGTGCCGTGTACTTGGGCGCAGGGAGATCGCTTCCCGCCTTGGGCCTTGTTGGGCCTTGTGAGGCGCGTAGCGCTGATCGGCGCGGAAAGGCTACTTCTGCAGAGGCGCTGCGAGCAGCGCTCCGTTGAACAGACCCCGCAGGGTACGCACTCCGGTCACGGCCCACGCCGTGACAAGGACGGCGAACAGGCCGACCGCCAGCCACTCGAGCGCGACCAGCCCCGTACGGCCCGCCAGCCCCTCCGCGCCGGTGACACAGGTGCCGAGCGGGAAGGTGAAGGCCCACCAGGTCATCGTGAAGGGCATGCCCTGGCGTGCGGCGCGCACCACCATCGAGCCCGCGAGCGCCAGCCACATCAGCGCGAAACCCATCACAGGGACGCCATAGATCACCGCGAAGGCGCCGAGGCCGGTGGCGTACGGAGCCGCGATCGCGCCGGGAGCCACGTCCGCGAGCTTGCTGACGGCGGTGGTCGACTGGCCGAGCGGGCCGAGGACCAGGAGGAGGGCGGGGGTGAGCGCGAGCGGCAGCGGGCCATGGTGCAGGAGCCGGGCGAAGACCGTCGGCAGGATGACGAAGGTCGCCAGCAGACTGATCCCGAACATCGCATAGCTCCCGAGGAGCATGGCCTCCCGCCACTGACCGGCCGGCAGATGAGGTACCAGCAGGGGACCGAGCGACGCGGAGACCATGGGGGAGACGACGGGGAGCAGCCAGACCGGTGAGGCGGTGCCGGGCGTCACCAGATGGCGGACGACCATCAGGTACGGGACGACGACGGCGGCGCAGAGTCCGATGAGGGTGCCGATGCCGAAGAGCACGGCTGCGGCCGCGACGGCCGCGCTCTCGCCGATGACGTCCCGGCCCACGGTCAGCGTGCCGATTCCGACGGCCAGCAGCGCCATGGACAGACAGCCGTAGAAGGGCGCGATCGCCGGGTCGACGAGGTGGGCGCGGGCCTGGTCGCGGTGGTGGATCCAGTGCGTGGCGCGCGCTGCCAGGACGAGGGCCAGCAGCACGGCGGAGAGCGCCCACACGGCGACGCAGGCCGTCCGCAGCCCCGGGACGTCGACAGGGAGGGCGACTCCGGCGTTCGCGACGATGGCCGTGCCCATGACGGTCGCGTACCAGTTGGGGCCGAAGTGGCGGAACGAGTACAGCCGTACGGCACCGAGCGCGTCGGCGGCGGTGCGGGAACGGGGCTGCACGGCGATGACCATGTCTTCACTCTCACGCGGAATGCGGAGCCCCACCAGGGACCACTGCCCTATGGCCCCATAAGCTGGATCTATGAGCGAGGAGGACGAGGGCCGGGTGCCGCTCGCGCACCGGGTGCCGGACCTGGGTGCGCTGGAGCTGCTGCTCGCCGTCGCCCGGCACGGCAGCCTGGGGCGTGCGGCGCGCGAGCTCGGGATCACGCAGCCGGCCGCGAGCAGCCGGATCCGCTCGATGGAACGGCAGCTGGGCGTGGCCCTCGTCGACCGGTCGCCGCGCGGCTCCCGGCTCACCGACGCGGGTGCGCTCGTCACGGACTGGGCGCGACGGGTGGTGGAGGCGGCGGAGGCATTCGACGCCGGGGCGCAGGCGCTGCGGGGGCGGCGTGACTCACGGCTGCGGGTGGCGGCTTCGATGACCATCGCGGAGTACCTGCTGCCGGGCTGGCTGATCGCGCTCCGTGCCGAGCGCCCCGGTACGGCGGTCTCGCTGCTGGCCGGAAACTCGGCGATGGTGGCCCGGCGTCTGCTCGCGGGCGAGGCGGATCTGGGCTTCGTGGAGGGCCTGGCCGTCCCCGAGGGGCTGGACGGGACGGCCATCGGCCACGACCGGCTCGTCGTGGTCGCGGCCCCGAGCCATGCGTGGGCCCGCCGCCGTACGCCGCTGTCGTCGGCGGAACTCGCGGCCACACCGCTGATCCTGCGCGAACGGGGCTCGGGCACGCGCCAGGTCCTCGACTCGGCGCTCAGCGAGTACGGGGGCCTCGCGGACCCGCTCCTGGAGCTCGCGTCGACGACGGCGGTGAAGGCGGCGGCGCTGAGCGGGGCGGGCCCGGCGGTCCTGAGCGAACTGGCTTTGACGGACGAGCTGACGTCGCGCCGCCTGGTGGAGATCCCGGTGGAGAAGGTCCAGCTGCACCGCGACCTCCGCGCTGTCTGGCCCACCTCCCACCGTCCGGCGGGCCCGGCCCGCGATTTGCTGACGCTGACCCGGAGGGGCCCGGCGGCGGGGTGACGAGGACTTGCGCGGGGGCGCTCACCAGGAGTGCCCCGTTCCGGCCCGGCCCGGCCCGGTGGTGCCCCGGTCCGGGGCAAGCCCGGACCGGGAGAGCTGCCCAGGTCAGGACCCCGTCCCCTCAGCCCGCCGCACGTACCAGCGCCGACATCACCCTCTCGTCCTCGCCCGCCTCCGGATGCCACTGCACCGCCAGCGCCCACCCCGCACCCGGCAGTTCCACCGCCTCCACCGTGCCGTCCTCCGCGTGCGCGCTCGCCACCAGCGCGTCCGCCAGGCGGTCCACCGACTGGTGGTGGTACGTCGGGACCGACGACTCCTCCGGCACGATCTCCGCGTACCGCGTCCCGGGCACGGGCTTCACCGTGTGCCGGCCGAAGACACCCACACCTCCGACATGCCCGTCCAGGTGCTGGACCAGCGTCCCGCCGAGCGCCACGTTCAGCAGCTGCAGGCCCCGGCAGATCCCCAGCAGGGGTGTGCCGGACTCCAACGCCGCCCGGATCAGGGCGAGTTCCCACGCGTCCCGGTCCCGCGCCGGCGGGCCGGTGCGGGGATCGGGTTCGGCCCCGTACCGTACGGGCTCGACATCCGCGCCGCCCGCGATGACGAGCCCGTCCAGGCGGGACACGACCGACTCGGCCAGGGCCGGGTCATCCGGTGGGAGCAGCGCGGCGAGGCCGCCCGCCGACTGGACCAGGCGCGGATATCCGGCGGGCACCAGCGCCGCGGGCATCTCCCACACGCCCCATTTGGCGGGTTCCAGATAGGTCGTGACGCCGATCAGCGGCTTGGACACAGTGACTCCCTTCAGCTTTGTTCGGCTTTCGCTCCGCCTCGTGCGCGTTCTGCTCAGTCCCGTTCGAGTTCGGCCTCGGCCGCCGCCAGTGCCGCGAACTCCTCCTCCGGCGCCCGCGCGACCAGATGGTGCCGACTGTAGATCGCGAAGTAGGCGAGAGCGACGGCGTAGACGCCGAGCGCGATGAACGCCGCGTCCTTGTCCACCAGGAACGTCGCCACCAGCGCGGACAGCGCGAGCACGAAGGCGACGGACGAGGTGAGGATGCCGCCGGGCGTGCGGTACGGGCGGTGGAGTTCGGGCTCGCGGCGCCTCAGCACAATGTGGGAGAGAGCCATCAGCGCGTACGAGATCGTCGCGCCGAAGACCGCGATGTTCAGCATCCGCGCCCCGTTGCCCGTCCCCGCCGCCAGTGCGAAGCCGATCGCTCCCGGGATCAGGAGTCCGAGATACGGCGACTTCCGGCGGCTGGTCAGCGAGAGGAAGCGCGGCAGATAGCCGGCCCGCGAGAGCGCGAAGAGCTGGCGCGAGCCCGCGTAGATGAGGGAGAAGAAGGACGCGACCAGGCCGGCCAGACCCGCGTAGTTGACGAAGCGGCTCAGCGGCGTCGGGTCGCCGTCTCCCTGCAACGCCACCACCAACGGGTTTCCGGCCTCCTGGATGGCGTTCGAGCCGCGCGCGCCGGTCGAGGCGAAGAAGGTCAGCACGGCCAGCAGCACCAGGATGCCCATGGAGATCGAGAGCGCCCGCGGCATGGAGCGCACCGGGTCCTTCGCCTCCTCCGCCGCCAGCGGTACGCCCTCGACGCCGAGGAAGAACCACATGCCGAACGGGAACGCCGCCCAGATGCCCAGCAGTCCGAACGGCAGCCAGGAGCCCGAGCCGAGCGCGTCCTTGTCGACGGGGATGTCGTCGAGCCCGCCCACGCTGAAGTCGGTGAGCGCGCCGACCGCGAAGATCAGCAGTGCCGCGACCGCGATCGCCGTCACCACCAGGCTGAAGCGCAGCGCCTCGCCGACGCCCCACAGATGGATGCCGATGAAGATCGCGAAGCAGGCGAGATAGACCGGCCAGCCGGACTCCAGGCCGAAGAGGCCGAGCGATTCGACGTAGTCGCCGATGAAGATGGAGATCGCGGCCGGCGCGAGAATGTACTCGATGAGGATCGCGGTACCGGTCAGGAACCCGCCCCAGGTCCCGAGCGCGCGGCGGGCGAAGCCGTAGCCGCCGCCCGCCGTCGGCAGGATCGCGGACAGTTCGGCGAGCGCGAAGACCAGGCAGGCGTACATCGCGCCCATCAGCAGCGTGGCTATCGCGAGTCCTCCGAAGCCGCCCTTGGACAGGCCGATGTTCCAGCCGGAGAAGTCCCCGGAGACGACGTACGCGACGCCGAGGCCGGTGAGCAGCAGCCAGCCGGCGCTGCCCCTGCGCAGGGTGCGCCGGTTCAGATAGGTGTCGTCGGCCGGTGATGGCGGGCGCGTGGTGGTGTCTTCGGCCATGAGTCGCTCCTGGCTGAGTCAAAGGTTTGTGCGCACACCTTTGCGGTCGCCGTCATGGATGCGCAAGCCCCGCGCGTAAAGCCGTGGTTACGGATCGGTTGACGTGAGGTTGAGGTGAGGGGTCAGGACAGGAAGCCGCGCAGCAGCGCCGCCGTCCCCTCGCAGTGCTCCCGCATCACCTCGCGGGCCGCATCCGAGTCCGCGTCCAGCACCGCCTCGACCAGGGCTGTGTGCTGATGCTGCGAGTGCTCGAGATTGCGTACGAGCAGCGGAATGCAGTCCAGCAGATCGTTCAGCGTCGCCCGCACCGCGGCGTACTGCGCGGTCAGCGTGGGGGAGCCGGAGAGCTCGGCGAGGGTGAGATGCAGCAGCGTGTCCTGCCTCCGGTACTCGGCGAGCGGGGCGTCGTGCGTCGCGGACAGTGCCGTACGCAGCCGGTCCGCGCCCTCGTCGGTCAGGCCGTGAGCGGCGCAGAGACCGGCCGCCCCCACCTCGAGCACCTCCCGGAAACGCAGCGTGTCCTCGACGTCCACGGCCGCCACGCGCCGGCGCAGCTCGTCCTCGCCCTGGCTGTCGGGCCGCTGCAGCACAAACGTTCCGCCGTACCGGCCGCGCCGGCTCTCCACCAGCCCCTGGTCGCCCAGGACCTTCAGCACCTCGCGCAGCGTGACCCGGCTGATCCCCATCCGCTCCGCGAGCTCGCGCTCCGCGGGCAGCCGCCCGCCGCCGGGGACCAGTCCGAGCCGCAGCAGCTGAAGAATCTGTTCCAGCGCTTCCTCGAAGCCGTTGCCCGCGCGCACGGGACGCAGCACGGGTGTCAGCCGGTCGGCCGGTTCACTCATCTTCACCACGTCGCCGTTTCCTCTTCCCAGATAATGGTCCTCGGTAATACCTTAAGGCTTCCGGCTGACCCAAGGAGGCGTAATCCCGTGGCAGACCGCAAAGCCCCGCTCGGGGTCGAGGAGCTTCGTGCCCTCGTCGCGAGCGGTGAGATCGACACAGTCGTCCTGGCCTTCCCCGATATGCAAGGACGGCTCCAGGGCAAGCGGTTCGCCGCGCCTTTCTTCCTCGACGAGGTTCTGGAACACGGCACCGAGGGCTGCAACTACCTCCTCGCCGTCGACACCGAGATGAACACCGTCGACGGCTACGAGATGTCCTCCTGGGAGCGGGGTTACGGCGACTTCGCCATGCACCCCGACCTCACCACACTGCGCCACATCCCCTGGAACGAGGGCACGGCGCTGCTCGTCGCCGACCTCGCCTGGAACGACGGCTCACCCGTTGTCGCCGCACCCCGCCAGGTGCTCCGCCGTCAGCTGGACCGCCTCGCCGAGCACGGCTTCACCGCGCATGTGGGCACCGAGCTCGAGTTCATCGTCTTCAGGGACACCTACGAGGAGGCCTGGGACCGCGACTACCGCGACCTCGTCCCGGCCAACCAGTACAACATCGACTACTCGGTTCTCGGTACCGGCCGTATCGAACCGCTGCTGCGCCGGATCCGCAACGAGATGGCCGCGGCCGGCCTGACCGTCGAGTCCGCCAAGGGTGAGTGCAACCCCGGCCAGCACGAGATCGCCTTCAAGTACGACGAGGCCGTGGTCACTTGCGACCAGCACGCCGTCTACAAGACCGGCGCGAAGGAGATCGCCTCCCAGGAAGGTGTCTCGCTCACCTTCATGGCCAAGTACAACGAGCGCGAGGGCAACTCCTGTCATATCCACCTCTCGCTCCAGGACGAGCACGGCACCAATGTCATGGCGGGCGATGGCCCCGGCGGAATGTCGCAGGTCATGCGGTACTTCCTGGCCGGGCAGCTGGCTGCGCTGCGTGAGTTCTCGCTGTTGTACGCGCCCAACATCAACTCGTACAAGCGCTTCCAGCCAGGCTCCTTCGCGCCGACCGCCGTCGCCTGGGGCTACGACAACCGCACCTGCGCGCTCCGCGTGGTCGGTCACGGCCGCTCGATGCGCTTCGAGAACCGGCTGCCGGGCGGCGACGTCAACCCGCACCTGGCCGTCGCAGGTCTGGTCGCCGCCGGTCTGTACGGCATCGAGCAGCAGCTGGAACTGCCGCAGGAGTGCACGGGCAACGCGTACACCGCCGGATACGCGCAGGTCCCCACCACACTGCGCGAAGCCGCCGAGCTCTGGGAGAACAGCCCCATCGCCAAGGCGGCCTTCGGCGACGAGGTCGTCGCGCACTACCGCAACATGGCGCGGGTCGAGCTGGAAGCCTTCGATGCCGCGGTGACCGACTGGGAGCTCCGCCGCTCCTTCGAACGTCTGTGAGGCACGCTGTGTCGTACACGCACCACGAGGTGCTCAACCCCGCCACCGGGCAGGTCATCGAGACCGTCCCGGCGACGACGGCGGCCGAGGTCGACGCCGCCGTCGCGCGGGCGGCGAAGGCCCAGCAGGGCTGGGCGGCCGCAGCCCCCGCGGACCGGGCCAGAGCGCTGCGCCGGTTCGCCGCGGTCGTCGACGAACACCTAGAGGAACTGGCCCGGTTGGAGGTCCGCGAGGCCGGGCACACGATCGGCAACGCCCGCTGGGAGGCCGGTAACGTCCGCGATCTCCTCGACTTCGCGGCCGGGGGAGTGGAGCGGCTCAACGGCCGCCAGATCCCTGTCGCCGGCGGACTCGACATCACGATCCTCGAACCTCTCGGCGTCATCGGCGTGATCGCGCCCTGGAACTTCCCCATGCCGATCGCCGCCTGGGGTACGGCCCCGGCCCTCGCCGCGGGCAACGCCGTCCTTCTCAAGCCGGCCGAGACGACCCCGCTGACCGCGCTGCGGCTCGCCGAACTCGCCCTGGAGGCGGGCCTTCCGGAGCATCTCTTCCAGGTGCTCCCGGGCGCGGGCGATGTCACGGGCAACGCGTTGGTCGAACACCCCGGCGTCGCGAAGATCGTCTTCACCGGGTCCACCCGGGTCGGCAAGCAGATCATGGCCAAGAGCGCCGATCGCCTGAAGCGCGTGACGCTCGAACTCGGCGGTAAGAGCCCCAACATCGTCTTCGCCGACTCCGACCTCGAGGCCGCGGTCGCCGCAACCCCCATGTCCTTTCTGGACAACTCGGGACAGGACTGCTGCGCACGCAGCCGTGTGCTGGTGCAGCGTTCCGTGTACGACCGCTTCCTCGAACTCCTCACCCCCGGGATCGAGTCCGTCGTCGTTGGTGATCCGTTCGACGAGAAGACCCAGATGGGTCCACTGATTTCGCAGGCTCAGCTGGAGAGGGTGCGTGGTTACGCACCCGAAGAGCTGAAGGGGATCCGCGGCACCGCCCCCGAAGGCCCCGGCTTCTGGTTCCCGCCGACGGTCCTCACCGACCTCGACCCGGACGCCCCGGCCGCCTGCGAGGAAGTCTTCGGCCCGGTCGCCGTCGTCCTCCCCTTCGAGGACGAGGCCGACGCGATCCGGCTCGCCAACGCCACCGAGTACGGCCTGTCCGGCTCGATCTGGACCCGCGACGTCGGCCGCGCGATCCGCGTCTCGCGTGCCGTCGCCGCCGGCAACCTCTCGGTCAACTCCCACAGCAGTGTCCGCTACTGGACCCCGTTCGGCGGCTACAAGCAGTCCGGAGTCGGCCGCGAACTGGGCCCGGACGCCCTCACCGCTTTCACCGAAACCAAGAACGTCTTCATCAGCACGGAGGCCTGAGCACCATGACCGACGCAACCCCCATCTGCCGCCGCCTGATCGGCCGTACCGCCGTCATCACCGGCGCGGGCAGCGGCATCGGCCGGGCCACCGCGCGCCGGCTGGCCTCCGAGGGAGCCAACGTCGTCTGCGGCGACATCGACGAGATCGCGGGCAAGGCGGCGGCCGAAGAGGTCGGCGGCACCTTCGTACGGGTCGACGTCACCAATGCCGAGCAGGTCGATGCCCTCTTCAAGACCGCGTACGACACCTACGGCAGCGTCGACATCGCCTTCAACAACGCGGGCATCTCACCGCCCGACGACGACTCCATCCTCACCACCGGACTCGAGGCCTGGCGGCGCGTCCAGGAGGTCAACCTCACCTCCGTGTACCTCTGCTGCAAGGCCGTCATCCCCTATATGCAGCGCCAGGGCCGCGGCTCCATCATCAACACCGCGTCGTTCGTGGCGATCATGGGCGCGGCGACCTCCCAGATCTCCTACACCGCGTCCAAGGGCGGTGTGCTCGCCATGTCGCGCGAGCTCGGCGTGCAGTTCGCCCGGGAGGGAATCCGGGTGAACGCGCTCTGTCCGGGGCCGGTCAACACCCCGCTTCTGCAGGAGCTGTTCGCCAAGGACCCGGAGCGCGCCGCGCGCCGGCTCGTCCACATCCCGGCCGGACGGTTCGCGGAGGCGGACGAGCTCGCCGCCGCCGTGGCCTTCCTCGCCAGCGACGACTCGTCGTTCATCAACGCCACCGACTTCCTGGTCGACGGCGGAATCTCGGGCGCGTACGTCACGCCTCTGTAGCCCGGCCCGGAGCACGGCCGCCGGGTGGTGGCCCGCGCTGTACCCGGCCTGAACCGGCCCCCTAGGGTGGCCGGATGAGCATGACGACACCCGCTGGCTGGTACCCGGACCCGAACGCGCCCGGCACCGAACGCTGGTGGGACGGGACCGCCTGGACCGCGCACACACGCACGGTCCAGGCGCAGGCCACGGCCGCCCCGGTTCCGGGCTTCGGCCCGCAGACCGTGCCGATGCATCAGCCGTCCCTCACACGCGGCGGGAACGGCGGCGGCAGGGGCCGTGTCGTCGCACTTGTCACCGCGGGCCTCGTGCTCGTCGGCGCGGTCGCCACCGGCGCCGTACTGCTCGGCAGGGACGACGGGTCCGCGAAGCCCGAGTCCGCGCCGACCGTCAGCGAACCGGTCCCCACCACGACCGGCCCCGGCAACAGCCCCGCCGCCGCCCCGTCGGCGACCGCCGGCTCCGACGACTCCGCCCTTCTGACCGACCAGCTCAACGGCATCTCCATGCCCATCCCGGCCGGCTGGGAGAAGTCCGACAGCTCCCTCGACGAGGGCACGACGATGGTGACCGACGAGACGTACGAGTGCCCCGCCGGCGGCTCGTCGCTCTGCCGGCACGGCCGGGTCTCGTCCATCACGGCCACGCAGACCGGTGAGACCTCCGTGGCGGCGCTGGCCAGGAAGGACATCGTGACGGCGGCGGACGACGCGTACGAGGAGGACGCCGTCGGCAGCCGGATCCACGGCGGCATCAAGTCCCATACGGTGCTCAAGTCGCAGTCCGTCGCGGTCGCCGGACGGGCCGGCTACCTCGTGCGCTGGCGGGTCACCACCGGAGCCGGTCCCGGCGGCTACGTCCAGTCGCTGGTCTTCCCCTCGACCGTGGGAAGCGAGGCAATGGTCGTCGTGCGCTTCGCCTTCGACGCGGGTCCGCAGGGGCCCAAGCTCACCGACATGGACAGGATCGCCGCGAGCATCCGCCCGATCGGCGACTCCACGAGCGGCGGAGTCGGCAGCAGCATCGGCCCGGGCTAGGTCATCAGGCCCTCCGGCGACCCAGGACATCGGGCCCTCCGGCGGTCGAGCACATCGGGCCGCCCGGCGGTCGAGCACATCGGGCCGTCCGGCGATCGATGACGAAACCGGCGGCCGGGGCGGCCCTCGCTGAACGCCTCGTACCCGGCCGAATGTCTTCCCCCTGCTCAGAGGGACGTGCGGCCCTAGAGGAAGGTGCGACCCTCGCCCCGGTACGTCGGCGCCGTGCCGGTCACCCGGTCCCCCTCGATCAACTGCAGAGTGTCGAAGCGCTCACACATCTCCCCGGCCTTGGCATGCCGGAACCACACCTTGTCGCCGATCAGCAGATCGTCGGCGGGCGCGCCGAGCAGCGGGGTCTGCACCTCGCCCGGCCCCTCCTGCGGGTCGTAGCGAAGACCTTCCGGGAGATACGGCACCGGCAGCCGGTCCGCACCCGCCGCGCCGGAGGCCGGGTAGCCGCCGCCGAGCACCGTGACCACGCCCACGCCCGGCCTGCGCACCACCGGCTGGGCGAAGAGTGCGGCCGGACGCCCCGTGAACGACGTGTAGTTGTCGAACAGCCGCGGTACGTACAGCCCGGAACCGGCGGCGATCTCCGTGACCGCCTCCTCGGCCGCGGTGTGCTGGACACTGCCGGTGCCGCCGCCATTGACGAATTCCAGGTCCGGGGTCACCGCCCGTACCGCGCGCACCACCGCAGCCCGCCGTGCCGCCAGCTCCCGGCGCGCGGCGCCCTGCATCAGCCGGATGGCGCGGGAGCGCACCGGGCGCCCGGCGAGGGAGTCGCCCACACCCGCGACATGCCCCTCGTACGCCATCAGCCCCACCAGCCGGAAGCCGGGGCGACGCGCGATCGTCCGGGCCAGCTCGGCCAGCTGGACCGGATCGCGCAGCGGGGAGCGCAGCGCGCCGATCCGCACCCGCCCGCCGAGCAACTTCAACGACGTGTCCAGCTCCAGACAGATCCGGACCTCCTCCGTGCCGCCGTCACGGGCGCGGTCGATCAGCTCCAGCTGAGCCGGATCGTCGACCATCACGGTCACCGCGGCGGCGAGCTTCGGGTCAGCGGCCAGCTCCGCGAAACCGGCCCGGTCCGCGGACGGGTACGCGAGCAGCACATCGTCGAAGCCCGACCTGGCCAGCCACAGGGACTCGGCCAGCGTGAAGGACATGATCCCGGCGAACCCGTCCCGCTCCAGCACCCGCTCCAGCAGCGCCCGGCAGCGTACGGACTTGCTCGCCACCCGGATCGGCTTGCCGCCCGCTCTGCGCACCAGATCGTCGGCGTTGGCGTCGAACGCGTCGAGATCGACGACGGCGAGCGGTGCGTCGAGCTGGGCGGTGGCCCTGTCGTAGCGGGCCCGGTCAGCGGCTCGGGGAGTCATGGCCCGAGCTTGCCAGACCGGATTACCGCAGGGTAGGGGGATGTTCTGGGCAGATCCCCCCGGACCCCCGGCCTCGTTGCCGCCGGGCTCGTTCCAGCCCGTAGAGTGACGGACACGCGGTGACGAACGGGCCTGCCCGGAAAGGCGAACCGTCGGTGTCCGTGGACGAGAAACAGGGGGCGGGATGAGCACGGAGGCGCAGCGACCTCCCGGCCCGCACTCGCCCCGGCCGGACGACGGGGAGACGGCGCCCGGCACCTCGCGTATCACTGATGCCCTGGTTCCGCCGGAGACGGCGCCGAGGGCGCTGCGCGCCTCCGGCATCACGCAATTCCTGCCGGCGGATCCGCCGCCCGCCCGTTCCGATGCCTCTTCGGCGACGGAACCCGAGCGTCACGGTGCCCCCGGCGGGCCGGACCGGCATCCGTCCACGACGGCCGGGCCCGCCGCCCGGCCCGGCGGCGAGGGTGCCACCGTCCCGGAGCCGTCCGGTGGAGCCGCCGCGGGCCGTCCTGCCCCAGGTGGCAGCGGCCGGCCGTTCGCCTCCCCGCCCACGCCGCGCGCGCCCGCCGCCGGGCCGCCGCTGCCCGGTCTCCCGCCGCGCCCTGGTACGCCCCGGCCCGGAACAGCCGCCTCCGCCGAGCGACACATGCCGCCGAGCCCCGCTGCGGCCCCGGACGAGACCGGCGTCCCCGCCGTCGAGACCACCACCAGGCTGCGGGCCGTCTCCGCGCCCCGACGCGCGCCCGTGCCCCCGCCCGTCTCCGCGCCCCTGCCGCCCCAGGCGCCGCCCCGGCCCACCGCCGCCCCCACCCGGCGCAGGCCCGTCGGGGCGGTCGACCTCACGCCGCGGCACGGTGCCGGGCAGCCCGGGGGCCACGCGGTTCCCGGCCCCCGCTCCTGGGCACCACCGGAGACGCCCGTCGAGATGACCACCCGGCTGCGCCCGGTGCGCACCCGGCGCCCGGGCCGCACCCTCGGCGCCCTCGCGTGTGTCGTACTCGGGCTCGGACTGATCGGCGGTGCGGCCACCGGCACCTGGCTCACCGGCGACTCGAGCGCGGACCCCACCGCCCGTACCGGCTACACCGAGGCGCGCACCCTCTGGCACAGCGTCCCCGTGGACACGCTGTTCCCGCGCACCCTCAACGGCGTCGGCGCCGGGCCCGGCCGCGCGGACCGGGTGTGGACCCGGATCGCCCTCGCGCCGGACGGCGCCTGCGCGATCGCCCTCGATCCGCTGCTGCTCAAGACCCTCCGGCCGGTCGGCTGCGTGCGGGTGCTGCGCGCCACCTACACCGACGCCACCACCAGCAGCGTCACCACCGTCGGCATGATCTTCACCGAGGCCGACGTGGATGCGATGAGCGCGCTGGACGCCCGCTTCACCTCGGAGGGGCTCGACGAGCGCCCCGATCTGATGCCCCGCACCCTCCCGGCCAAGAACACCGTCGCCGCCGGGTTCGGCAACGGCCAGCGCGCGAGCTGGACCGTGAGCGTGCTGACCGACGCGCCCGTCATCGTCTACGCCGTGTCCGGCTTCGCCGACGGGCGTGCCGTCACCGACCCCCAGCCCGCCGACGAGGCGAGGGCCGAAGGCGCGACCTCCGCGCCGGCCCAGGCCGGCCTCGGTCACGAGGCCAAGGGGATCGCCGACCGTATAGAGGCCGGTCTGCGCAAGACCGTCCGCACGGCCACGGAGAAGCCCGAATGACACGCCGCCGCCATCGCCTCGGCGCCGCCTGCGCGGCCGCCGCCTTCGTACTGCTGCCGGCGACTCCCGCGCACGCGGATGCCATACGGGCCCAGCAGTGGGCGCTCGACGCCATGAAGACCGACCAGGCCTGGGACATCACCAAGGGAAGCGGCATCACGGTCGCCGTCCTAGACACCGGCGTGGACGACAGCCACCCGGACCTCGCGGGCACCGTTCTCCCCGGCAAGGACTTCATCGGCTTCGGCGCGCAGCACGGCTCACGGGCCTGGGCCCGCCACGGCACCGCGATGGCCGGCATCATCGCCGCTCATGGCCATGGTTCCGGCCGCGAGGACGGCGTCATCGGCATCGCTCCCGAGGCGAAGATCCTCCCGGTCCGGGTCATCCTCGAAGGCACCGACAAGGCCCGCGACAAGGCCCGCAGCTCCCGCGGCACCGCGCTCGCCCAGGGCATCCGCTGGGCCGCCGACCAGGGCGCCGACGTCATCAACCTCTCCCTCGGCGACGACAGCGAGTCCGCGCACCCCGAGGCGGGCGAGGACGCCGCAGTGCAGTACGCACTCGCCAAAGGCTCCGTCGTCGTCGCCTCGGCGGGCAACGGCGGCGAGAAGGGCGATCACATCTCGTACCCCGCCGCCTACCCCGGCGTGATCGCCGTGACGGCCGTCGACCGCTTCGGCACCCACGCCGCCTTCTCCACCCGCCGCTGGTACGCCACCGTCAGCGCCCCCGGCGTCGACATCGTCATCGCCGATCCCGACCGGAAGTACTACCAGGGCTGGGGCACCAGCGCCGCGTCCGCGTTCGTCTCCGGCGCGGTCGCCCTGGTGCGGGCCGCCCACCCGGGCCTGGCTCCCGCCCAGATCAAGAAGCTCCTCACCGACACGGCCCGGAGCGGGCACAAGAGCGCCCGCGACGACTCCAAGGGCTACGGCATGGTCGATCCGGTCGCCGCGATCAAGGCGGCGGCGAAGCTGCGCCCCGCGGATCCGAAGGCGGCCACTGCCGGCTACGGCAAGCAGTACTTCGGCTCCGGTCCCGTCGCCGTGAAGGAGGACGCGGAACCGGCGGGCTGGCTCGCCCCGCTGGCCGGCGGAGTCGGCGCCCTGCTTCTGGCGGGAGCCGTGGTGCTCTGGCGCGGCGGCCGGGTCAGCAGGGACTGACCGCCTCCCGCACGGCTTCCTCGACGCGCGCGATACCCGCCTCCATCGTCGGATGCCCGTCGGAGAGCACCGCGATCGGACGGCCACCGGCCCGCCCGACGGAGTGGACGACCCACAGCCCGGTGTCGCGCATCGGCATCCAGCCGTTCTTCAGCGCCCACTCACCGCCCGCGGCCGACACCCCCCAGTTCTGGCCGTCGACCACCTGCTCCATCAAGGAGCGCAGACACGCGTAGGGCCCGCCGAACACAGCCCGCATCAGGGTGAGCTGATCCCGTGCGGTGGTCCGGGTCAGCCCCCACGCCGACTCCGCCCGGGTCCCGGTGAGCCCGAGCCGTTCGTGTGCGACGTCCAGCCCGGCCGCGCCGCCGATCGTCTCCCACAGCACCGACGCCGCGTCGTTGTCGCTCCGCACGATCATGGCGCGGGCGAGCGCCCGCTCCCGCGTGGTCAGCGCACGCCCCCGCTGCAGCAGCGCGGCCAGGATCGAGACCTTCACGATGCTCGCCGAGGGATAGGTCCGCTGCTCGCCGTAGGAGCGGCCTGGCAGGGCGACCGAGACGGCTACCGGGACACTGGCACTCATACCAGGGAGGTTAGGGTCGACCTGTGGCGCTCAAGAACATCCCGGACCCCGGATTCTCCGACGACGACGGCGCGGCCGATCCCGCGCTGACGGCGGCCCTCGCCGCCTGGGCGGACGACGGAACCGCCGTACGGCCGGTCCTCGAAGCCCTCCGCACCGCCCGGCTGCTGGTCCCCGTCGTCGCCGTGCTGGGCGAGGTCGAGGAGGACGAGAAGGGACTGCGCCGCGAGAAGACCAGCGATATGGCGGTGCCGACGCTGACCGCGGGCGACCGCCGCGCCCTGCCGGCCTTCACCTCGATCGCGTCGCTCGCCCGCTGGAACCCCGAGGCCCGTCCCGTCGCCGTACCGCTCCACCAGGCGCTGCAGGCGGCGGCCCACGAAAAGGCCGACACGGTGGTGCTCGATCTGGCGGGCCCCGTCCCGTACCAGCTGACCGGCCCTGCACTGCTCGCCCTCGCCGAGGGGCGTACGAATCCCGACCCGCTCCAGGACCCCACGGTCATCGCCGCGGTGACGGCCGCGGTCGCCGCCGAGCCCGCGGTGCTCCGGGCCCATCTCGGCCCGGGCGGCGCGGACGGCACCCTGGCCCTGATCCTCGCCCGGGACGCGGCCCCCGCCGAGACGGCCCGGCGCGTCGCCGAGGCACTGGCGGCGGACGACGCACTGAGGGCCCGCCTGGTGCGGGGCCTCGACCTGGCGCTGCTGCCGGCCGAGGCCACGCCTTCGGGCGAGCCCCTGTTCGTACGTGAGTAGCGGCTAGCCGTAAACGGGTCCGGTGTACTTCTCTCCCGGGCCCTGGCCGGGCTCGTCCGGCACCAGCGACGCCTCGCGGAACGCCAGCTGCAGCGACTTCAGCCCGTCACGCAGCGGTGCCGCGTGGAAGGAGCTGATCTCGGTCGCGCTCGCGTCCATCAGACCGGCCAGCGCATGCACCAGCTTGCGGGCCTCGTCCAGGTCCTTGTGGTCCGCGCCGTCCTCGGTCAGACCGAGCTTGACGGCGGCGGCGCTCATCAGGTTCACCGCGACCGTGACGATCACCTCGACGGCGGGGACCTCCGCGATGTCGCGGGTCATGTCGTCGAAGCCGGGAGATTCATTGGGGGTCGCGTCACTCATGACGCACACGATAGGCCCCGGCCGGCCGCGTCCGGCCGCTGACCCCAATTAGCCGTGTTCGGCCGAAGCTGCTAACCTTGTGTAACGACCGGCCGGACACGTGTGTGCCCGGCCCACAAGTGGAGGCTCCGATCTCCCACCTGGCCGCCCTTCTGGGCGGCGGGTCACCGGTCAGGTGGCGCCCATCGTTCCGTACGGACGATGGAAGTCGCCCGATGTGCGCCCCGCGGTTGACCGCGGCGGTGCTCCGGTATTCGAGGAGCTGCCGCCTGTGTCCCGTCCGGGGCGTTTTTGATGACCCGGTGCGGTTGGTCTTACAAAACAGACGTTACGCGGCTGCCTGCCAGACATCCGTGTGGTGCTACCTAGGAGGATCCATCAGCGCCGAGCCCCGCATCAACGACCGGATTCGCGTTCCCGAAGTGCGACTTGTCGGTCCCAGCGGCGAGCAGGTCGGGATTGTTCCGCTTGCCAAGGCCCTCGAGCTTGCGCAGGAATACGACCTCGACCTGGTCGAGGTCGCGGCAACCGCCCGGCCGCCCGTGTGCAAGCTCATGGACTACGGGAAGTTCAAGTACGAGTCGGCCATGAAGGCCCGTGAGGCGCGCAAGAACCAGGCGCACACGGTCATCAAGGAGATGAAGCTCCGGCCGAAGATCGACCCGCACGACTATGACACCAAGAAGGGTCACGTCGTCCGGTTCCTCAAGCAGGGTGACAAGGTCAAGATCACGATCATGTTCCGTGGTCGTGAGCAGTCCCGCCCCGAGCTTGGCTTCCGCCTGCTGCAGCGTCTCGCTTCGGACGTCGAGGACCTCGGCTTCATCGAGTCCAACCCGAAGCAGGACGGCCGGAACATGATCATGGTTCTCGGCCCGCACAAGAAGAAGACCGAGGCCATGGCCGAGGCGCGTGAGGCCCAGGCCGCCCGCAAGGCGGAGCGTCAGGGTTACACGCACGAGGAGTCGGCGGACGAGGCTGCGAAGGCTCCGGCCGAAGCACCCTCCGAGACGCCTTCCGAGACGCCCTCCGAGGCGTGATCCAGGGGGCTGCCACCCAGGCGGCCCCGGGTCCCGCCCGGAAACCCACAAACCAAGATCTGACGCTCCTGTTGTCCGGTGTCCGCACCGGGGGAGCGCCACTGACGAGGAGATAACGGCGCGATGCCGAAGAACAAGACGCACAGCGGTGCCAAGAAGCGCTTCAAGATCACCGGCTCCGGCAAGGTGCTCCGTGAGCGTGCCGGCAAGCGCCACCTGCTCGAGCACAAGTCGTCGAGGCTGACGCGTCGCCTCACCGGCAACGCCGAGATGGCCCCGGGTGACTCGAAGACCATCAAGAAGCTTCTCGGCAAGTGACGCTCGTGTCCCCGGTCCCCGGGGACACGAGCCGAGACCGGGACCAATTCGTTTCCGGGCCGGGGTGAGTCGAACTCTCAATCCCAGCCCCGCTACAAGGAGTTAACAAGTGGCACGCGTCAAGCGGGCAGTCAACGCCCACAAGAAGCGCCGGGCAATTCTCGAGGCCGCCAGCGGTTACCGCGGTCAGCGTTCCCGCCTGTACCGCAAGGCCAAGGAGCAGGTCACCCACTCCCTGGTCTACAACTACAACGACCGCAAGAAGCGCAAGGGCGACTTCCGTCAGCTGTGGATCCAGCGCATCAACGCCGCTGCCCGCCAGAACGGCATGACGTACAACCGCCTCATCCAGGGTCTGAAGGCCGCCAACATCGAGGTGGACCGCAAGATCCTGGCCGAGCTCGCGGTCAACGACGCCAACGCGTTCGCCGCGCTCGTCGAGGTCGCCCAGAAGGCGCTTCCGAGCGACGTCAACGCCCCGAAGGCCGAGTCGGCGGCCTGACGGCCCCGTCGAGCCGACCGGACCCGCAGGCCTTTGGCCTGCGGGTCCGGTGTGTTTGGAGTTGTTTCGGGGGTGGCCCCGAACCCCCGCCGGCTCCCGGGCGGGGACATCGCACAGGTCCGTCCGGGCCGACCCCGGAACCCGAATCAGAGAGCCGCAGGCGACATGGGCACCCCCGAGCTGATCTCCCCGCGTTCCCCGCGCGTCACCGCCGCCCGGCGGCTTGCCAAGCGCGCCTTCCGCGGCAAGGAGCGGCTGTTCATCGCCGAGGGGCCGCAGGCCGTGCGCGAGGCCGTCGCCCACCGCGGCCCCGGCGGTGAGCCCACCCTGGTCGAGCTCTTCACCACCGTCGATGCCGCCGAGCGGTACGCGGACATCGTCGGCGCCGCCCGTGCCGCCGGGGTCCGGGTGCACCACGCCTCCGACGCGGTGCTCGCCGAGGTGTCCCAGACCGTCACCCCGCAAGGCCTGGTCGGGGTCTGCCGCTTCCTGGACTCGCCGTTCGAGGACATCCTCGCGGCCCGGCCCAGGCTCGTCGCGGTCCTCGCGCACGTACGCGACCCGGGCAACGCCGGCACGGTACTGCGCTGCGCGGACGCCGCGGGCGCCGACGCCGTCGTCCTCACCGATGCCTCCGTGGACCTCTACAACCCCAAGTCGGTACGGGCGTCGGTCGGTTCGCACTTCCACCTGCCCGTCGCGGTCGGCGTGCCTGTAGAGCAGGCCGTCCAGGGGCTGCGCGACGCCGGAGTGCGCGTACTGGCCGCCGACGGCGCGGGCGACGACGACCTGGACGACGAACTCGACGCGGGCACCATGGGCGGCCCCACCGCCTGGATCTTCGGCAATGAGGCCTGGGGCCTGCCGGAGGAGACCCGAGCGCTCGCGGACGCGGTGGTGCGCGTCCCGATCCATGGAAAGGCCGAGAGCCTGAACCTCGCGACCGCCGCAGCCGTATGTCTCTATGCCTCGGCGCGTGCACAGCGCACAGGCAGTGCTCGCTGACCAGGAGTACTCGCTCAGGGGGTCCGCTCCGTCACTTCCAGCTAGTAGGGTGACGGGCTCGGGGGCCCACTGCACCGGCGGAGAGGTGGGGTACGGGGATGGCTGTCGGGACGAGCAGGCCCGCGGGGACACACGGGGCGTTGCTGTGTCATTCCGAGGGCCCCGACATGTTCGGAATCGACCCCGACGATCTTCCCGACGGACTGGTCGTCGCCGACGAGACCGGCCGGGTGATCTGCTTCAACGACGCGGCCGTACGGATCACCGCCGTGTCCAAGGCCGATGCGCTGGGCCTGCCGCTGGAGCGCGCGCTGCCGCTGGAGGACCTCAAGGGCCGCCGCTGGTGGACGCTGACCGATCCGTACGGCGGACTCGCCACCCGCGTCGGCCAGCCCGAGCGCAATCTCCTGCTCCCCGGCGGCCGTGAAGTCCTCGTCTCCGCCCGCTATGTGCGCGAGCGCCCGACCGGTCCCCTGCGCAGGCTGGTCATCAGCCTGCGCGGCACCGAGGCACGGCGCCGTACCGAACGCAGCCATGCCGAGCTGATCGCCACCGTCGCCCATGAACTGCGCTCCCCGCTCACCTCCGTCAAGGGCTTCACGGCGACGCTGCTCGCCAAGTGGGAGCGCTTCACCGACGACCAGAAGCGGCTGATGCTCGAGACCGTCGACGCCGACGCGAACCGCGTCACCCGGTTGATCGCCGAGCTGCTCGACATCTCCCGTATCGACTCCGGGCGGCTCGAAGTGCGCCGCCAGCCCGTCGACATCGCGGCGGCCGTCGGGCGGCACATCCAGGCACACATAGCCAGCGGCCAGCGGCCGGACCGGTTCTTCGTACGTATCCAGCGGCAGCTGCCCGACATGTGGGCCGATCCTGACAAGATCGACCAGGTGCTCGGCAATCTGCTGGAAAATGCCGTGCGCCACGGCGAGGGAACCGTCACCATCGAGGTGGCACCGGCATCCGCGAAGGACGACGAGAAGGGAACGGCCGTCACCGTGAGCGACGAAGGCCCCGGCATCCCCGAGGAGTCGATGGGCCGTGTCTTCACCCGCTTCTGGCGGGGAAGCAAGCGCGGTGGTACCGGGCTCGGTCTCTACATCGTCAAGGGCATCGTCGAGGCGCACGGTGGCACGATCACCGTCGGCCGCGGACCCGGCGGCGGCGCCGAGTTCCGATTTATTCTGCCCGTCGGCGCCCCGGCCTACCTGGCCTGAGCAGCCCGCGGGCTCATTCGCCTCTCCATACCCCGTTAGACTCGTCCTTTGGCACCTTTGCGTCCTCGGTCGTCGAGCGGGGGCCCCAGCCAGCCCATCGGAAGTACGGGAAGAGATGTCCGCACCCAATAAGTCGTACGACCCTGTTGAGGTCGAGGCACTGAAACCGGAAGAGATCGAGCGCATGCGGGACGAGGCGCTCGCCGCCTTCGCCGCCGCGGGCGACCTCGAGGCTCTCGCCCACGCGAAGGTCGCGCACACCGGTGGCGCCTCGCCGCTCGCGCTTGCCAACCGGGAGATCGGCGCGCTGCCGCCGCAGGCAAAGGCCGAGGCCGGCAAGCGCGTGGGCCAGGCCCGCGGCGCCGTGAGCAAGGCCCTCGCCGCCCGCCAGACCGAGCTCGAGGCCGAGCGCGACGCCCGGGTGCTCGTCGAGGAGGCAGTGGATGTCACGCTGCCCCACGACCGGATCCCGGCCGGCGCCCGCCACCCGCTCACCACGCTCATGGAGCGGCTCGAGGACATCTTCGTATCCATGGGGTACGAGGTCGCCGAGGGCCCCGAGGTCGAGGCGGAGTGGTTCAACTTCGACGCCCTGAACTTCGTGCCCGACCACCCGGCGCGCCAGATGCAGGACACCTTCTTCGTCCAGGGGCCCAAGGGCACCACGGACGACGAGTCCGGCATCGTGCTGCGTACGCACACCTCGCCGGTCCAGGCCCGCACCCTGCTCGACCGCGAGCCGCCTGTCTATGTCGTCGTGCCCGGCCGCGTGTACCGCACCGACGAACTGGACGCGACGCACACCCCGGTCTTCCACCAGATCGAGCTGCTCGCCGTTGACGAGGGCCTGACCATGGCCGACCTGAAGGGCACCCTGGACCACATGGTCCAGGCACTCTTCGGCCGGGACATGAAGACCCGGCTGCGCCCGAACTTCTTCCCGTTCACCGAGCCGTCCGCCGAGATGGACATGGTCTGCTACGTGTGCCGCGGCGAGTCCGTCGGCAATCCGGACCGGCCGTGCCGCACCTGCGGCAGCGAGGGCTGGATCGAGCTCGGCGGCTGCGGCATGGTCAACCCCAAGGTGCTCATCGCCTGCGGCGTCGACCCCGAGAAGTACAGCGGATTCGCCTTCGGGTTCGGCATCGAACGGATGCTGATGTTCCGCCACAACGTCGAAGACATGCGAGACATGGTCGAGGGTGACGTCCGGTTCACCCGGCCGTTCGGGATGGAGATCTGATGCGGGTCCCGCTTTCCTGGCTGCGGGAGTACGTCGACCTGCCGGCGACGGAGACCGGCCGTGACGTCCAGGCCAAGCTCGTTTCCGCCGGCCTCGAGGTCGAGACCGTCGAGCAGCTCGGCGCCGGGCTCAAGGGCCCCCTCGTCGTCGGACAGGTGCTGACCATCGAGGAGCTGACGGAGTTCAAGAAGCCCATCCGCTTCTGCACCGTCGACGTCGGCATGGCCAATGGCACCGGTGCGCCGCAGGAGATCGTCTGCGGCGCGCGCAACTTCTCGGTCGGCGACAAGGTCGTCGTGGTCCTGCCGGGCGCCGTGCTGCCGGGTGACTTCGCGATCGCGGCGCGCGAGACGTACGGCAAGACCTCGCACGGCATGATCTGCTCCGGCGATGAGCTGGGCATGGGCGACGACGGCTCGCACGGCATCATCGTGCTGCCGCCGGAGTACGAGGCCGGCACCGACGCCGTCGAGCTTCTGGAGCTCGTCGACGAGGTCCTCGACATCGCCGTCACGCCGGACCGCGGATACTGCCTCTCGATGCGCGGCGTCGCCCGCGAGACCGCCATCGCGTACGGCCTGCCGCTGCGCGACCCTGCGCTGCTCGACGTCCCCGCCCCGAACTCCTTCGGCCACGTGGTGAAGGTCGCCGACCCGAAGGGCTGCGACCGCTTCACCGCGCGTACGGTCGTCGGCCTGGAGCCCGAGGGCCGCTCCCCGATCTGGCTGCAGCGCCGGTTGCAGAAAGCCGGGATGCGCCCGATCTCGCTCGCTGTCGACGTCACCAACTACGTGATGCTCGAGCTCGGCCAGCCGCTGCACGCCTACGACCGCTCCCGTCTCGACGGACCGATCGGAGTGCGCCGCGCCGAGCACGGCGAGAAGCTGACCACCCTCGACGGCGTCACGCGCGTCCTGGACTCCGAAGACCTGGTCATCACCGACAACCGCGGGCCGATCGGCCTCGCGGGTGTCATGGGCGGCGCCAACACCGAGATCGCCGACGCCGCGGCCGACCCCGAGACCGGTCAGATCCGGGGCACCACCGAGGTCGTCATCGAGGCCGCGCACTTCGACGCGATCACCATCGCCCGTACCGCGCGCCGCCACAAGCTGGCCTCCGAGGCGTCCAAGCGCTTCGAGCGGGGCGTCGACCCGCAGGCCGCGGCCGCCGCCGCGCAGCGGACCGTCGACCTGCTGGTGCTGCTCGCGGGTGGCACCGCCGAGGCAGGCGTCACCGAGGTCGTCGCGCCGTCCGTGCCTCGTACGATCTCGATGCCGGCGGATCACCCGGACCGCGTCGCGGGCGTCGACTACGGACGCGAGACTGTCGTACGCCGCCTCCAGGAGGTCGGTGCGGACGTCTACGGACAGGACGAACTGGTCGTCGCCGTCCCGTCCTGGCGTCCCGACCTGAGCGAGCCGAACGACCTCGCCGAAGAGGTCATCCGGCTCGAGGGCTACCAGAACCTGCCGTCGACGCTGCCCACACCGCCGCCCGGCCGTGGGCTCACCCCACGGCAGCGGCTGTACCGCCGCGTCGGCCGCGCGCTGGCCGGCGCCGGCTATGTCGAGGCGCTGAACTACCCGTTCATCGGCGAACAGATCCTCGATCAGCTCGCGATCCCGGCGGACGACACCAGCCGCCGGCTGGTCAAGCTGGTCAACCCGCTCTCCGACGAGGAGCCCGCGCTGCGCACCACGCTGCTGCCGGGACTGCTCGGCGCGCTGCGCCGCAATGACGGCCGCGGCAGCCACGACCTGGCCCTCTTCGAGACCGGCCTGGTCTTCCAGGCCCCCACGCAGGAGGGCATCGCGGTGCGGCTGCCCGTCCACCGCCGTCCGACCGACGAGGAGATCGCCGGACTGACCGGGGTGCTGCCGGTGCAGCCACGCCATGTCGCGGTCGTGCTCGCCGGTGCGCGTGAGCAGGCCGGCTGGTGGGGCAAGGACCGGCCGGCCGACTGGGCCGACGCGGTCGAATCCGCCCGCACGGTCGCGAGCGAGGCCGGGGCCGAACTGATCGTCCGCCAGGGCCAGTACGGACCGTGGCACCCGGGCCGGTGCGCCGAGCTCGCCGTGGTGATCGACGGAGCGGAGCAGACCGTCGGATACGCCGGTGAGCTGCACCCGCGCGTGGTGAAGGCACTGCATCTGCCCGCGCGCAGCTGCGCGATGGAGCTGAACCTGGATCTGCTGGAGCAGGCCTCGCAGGGCGCGCTTCAGGCGCCGCGGATCTCCACGTTCCCGGTGGCGACCCAGGACGTCGCGCTCGTGGTCGACGAGCGGGTGCCGGCCGCGGAGGTCGAGCAGGTGCTGACCGAGGGCGCGGGTGAACTGCTGGAGTCCATCCGGCTGTTCGATGTATTTGTCGGGTCGCAGATCGGCGAGGGCAAGAAGTCGCTGGCGTACGCGCTGCGGTTCCGTGCCTCCGACCGGACGCTGACGGTCGAGGAAGCCTCGGCCGCCCGCGACGCGGCGGTGGCGCTCGCCGCCGAGCGCACCGGGGCGGTACTGCGCGGAGCCTGACCGCTCCCGGCCTGTTGAGGGGCGCGCCCGGACACCGGGCGCGCCCCTCACTCATTTGGGTGAGAACGTGGGGCGTTGTCCCTTCCGGGCTGGGTCGATCGAAAGAATCGTCCTGGCCGTGGGGGCCTGCCTGCGTGCCGGACAGGGCCTATGAGGGGACCACCGCATGATCCGTATCAGCAGGTCCGGTGGAGGTCCCTTTCCGGCCTCGCGGTGGGTGAGGTCCGCGCGCGCCGACCATTCGCGGGTACGGCGACTGCTTCCTCTGGTCCTTCCCGCCGTCTGCGGCTCCGCCGCGATCACCTGGAAGATCGCCTGTCCGTCCCCCCAGCCGGAGAGCCTCGGGCAGCGGGTGGCGACCGGCGTCGTTTTCCTCTCGGTCGGCACCGGTCTTGTCCTCGGTGTCCGGCACGGGCTGAACCGTGAGCTCAGACGGATGAGCGAAATCGCCGAAGCCGCCCATCGGGTGCTGCTGCGGCCGCTGCCGGACCGTCTCGACGGACTCACCCTCGCCGCGAGCCAGCTCTCGGTGAGCCGTGGCGCCGCGGTCGGGGGCGATCTGTACGAGGCCGTGGCCACCCCGTACGGCGTGCGGATTGTCATCGGCGACGCCCGCGGGCACGGGCTGCCCGCGATAGGGGCGGCGGCCGCGGTTCTCGGCAGCTTCCGGGAGGCCGCGTACGACGAGCCCGAACTGGACGGCGTACTGCGGAGGTTGGACCGGTCGATCCAGCGGCATCTGCGGGAGCGGGCGCGGGAGGAGCATCCGGCCGCCGGCGGGGGAGAGCCGGACTGTCCGGCGGCGGAGGATTTCGTCACCGTGCTGCTGCTGGAGATCGGGCAGGACGGCGGCGTACTGGCGCTCAACTGCGGTCATCCATGGCCGTACCGGCTCTGCCGCCGGGCCGAACCGCTGGCCTGCGCGGACCCGCTGCCACCGCTCGGTCTGTTCCCGCTCCCGGCCGAGCTGCCCCTCCACCGGTGCGCCCGGCTGCGCTCCGGCGAGGCGCTGTTCCTGCACACGGACGGGGCTGCGGACGCCCGTGACGCGTCGGGGACGTTCTTCGGTCTGGAGGCCGTTCTCGACGAGGCCGCGCTCGGCTCGCCGGTTTCGCCCGCTGCCGTGATCGCCACCGTTCGCTCGCAGTTGCTGCGTCACACCGGCGGTCGTCTCGCCGACGATGTGGCGCTGCTGGTGCTGCGCAACGACCGCGCGCGGGTACCGGCGCAGTCCGGAGATGCCGCCCTGCGCCGTACCCGGCCGGAACCCTCCAATCGCTAGCTTCATCCGCGGCCATGTGCAGCGATCGGCAACCAAGGGATTGCCGTGCGGCCGGCGCCGCCCGCCCTGCCGCGGAGTGTCGGGCAGATCAGCAGGGCAGACGACGCAATCTAGGGCCGTCGCACTGTACGAGGGGGAGCCGACGGCCCGGCCGCCTCTGTGAGAGGCACCCCAGTCAACCGGCGCGGCCGGCGTGGCGGCAGAGCGCGCGGGGCACAGATGAGGGCACTTGGTTCACACCCCGTGCGAATCGCCCTCCACTACGCTGAGCCCACCGAGCCACCGGAGGGGCACATGCAGCCCAATACCCTGCTCGACGCCCTGCTCGACGAGGCGGGCATCTCCAACGCGGGCCTCGCCGCCAGGGTCAACCAGGCCGGCCGGGCAAGAGGTCTGGAACTGCGCTACGAACACACGGCCGTGGCCCGCTGGCTGAAGGGCCAGCGCCCGCGCGGCCAGGTGCCCGACCTGATCTGCGAGGTGCTCGCCGGCCGGCTGCACCGGGCGATAGTCCTCGGCGACATCGGCCTCGGCGTGCCGGGCGAGTCCGTGACACAACTCGGCTCGCCGCTCTCCGGTTTCGTGGAGCGGGCCACCGCGATGTGGCGCTCCGACGAACAGCAGCGGCGGCACATCATCGAGGCGCCCGCGGTCACCGGCACCCCCGCCGTCATGCCCGTATGGGAGTGGGAGAACCCGCCGGAGGATTCGGATGTCTCGCGCTCGGGACAGACGCGCGTCAGCATGGCCGACATAAAGATGCTGCGCGCCGCCCGTGCGCACTACGAGCTGATGTACCGGAAGGCGGGCGGCATCGCGACCCGCGCCCGCATCGTCGGCTTCCTCAACGCCGAGACCGCGCCGCTGCTCCGCGGTGGCTACAGCGACGCACTCGGCCGCCAACTGCACCGGGCGACGGGCGGTCTGGTGTCCGTCGCCGGCATCTGCGCCTACGACTCCAACGCGCACGGCCTCGCCCAGCGCTACTTCCACCAGGCGCTGCGGCTGGCAAAGGCCAGCGGGGACCGGGGACTTGGCGCATATGTGATCGCGCTCCTGGTCAACCAGTCGCTGTTCATGGCGGAGCACCGGCAGGCGGTGGCCTTCGCGGAGGCGGCGCTGCGTGCCGCGGGAGCGCAGCTCACTCCGGCGCTGGCCGCCGATCTGTACGCGATGCAGGCGAAGGCGTACGCCCATCTCGGCGACGGCCGCAGCGCCTTGCGGTGCATCCGGCGCGCGGAGCTGGAGGCGGAGCGGATCCGTCCGGGGTGCGAGCCGGACGAGACCGGTTATGTCCAGCCGGGCCTGGTGAATGTCCAGGTGGCGGAGGCCCTGCTCAGCCTGGGGGATCTGACGGCGGCACGGGAGCATGCCGCGGCGGCCGTCGACACTCCGGCGCACGACCGCGGCCGGGTGCACCGGCTCGCCATGCTCAGCCAGATCGAGCTGCGTCAGGGCGAGGTGGACCGGGCGGCGAAGACGGCGGCGGAGATGGTGGAGCGGGCCAAGGGGATGGAGTCGCAGCGGCTCCGGGACCGGCTGCGGGCGGTACGCGAGCATCTCGTGGCGAGCGGTTGCACCAACGCCGACGAGGCCGCCGAACTCATCGACGGGGCACTGCGCGTTCCCCTCTGACCGAGCTCCTGCTGCGATATTGCCATCTACTTGTCGGAAGGTGGCAGAAAAGTGCAGTGGACGAAATTAAGCGAACAAACTGTGTATGAAAACCGTTGGTTCAGGGTCAACCTGGCCGATGTCGAGCTCCCCGACGGCCGGCACCTGGACCACTTCCTCATCCGGCTCCGCCCGGTCGCCGTCGCGACTGCGGTCAACAGGGCCAACGAGGTGCTGATGCTCTGGCGGCACCGCTTCATCACCAACAGCTGGGGCTGGGAGCTCGCCGCCGGCGTCGTCGAGGACGGCGAGGACATCGCGGCCGCGGCCGCCAGGGAGATGGAGGAGGAGACCGGCTGGCGTCCGGGTCCTCTCCAGCACCTCCTGACCGTCGAACCGTCCAACGGCCTCACCGACGCCCGGCATCATCTCTACTGGTCCGAGGACGCGACGTACATCGGGCATCCGGAGGACGACTTCGAGTCCTCGCGCCGCGAGTGGATACCGCTGAAGCTGGTGCCCGACATGATCGCCCGCGGTGAGGTCCCGGCCGCCAATATGGCGGCCGGGCTGCTGATGCTTCACCATCTGCGGCTGGGCTGACGCCCGGCGGCTACCGGCCCACGGCCTGCCACACCGTTACCGCCAGCGCTCCGAGCGCGGTCAGCGCGGCAACGGCGGGCAACGGCCACCTGGCGTGCTCGAGTGCCCCGACGCGCGCGGCCAGATCGGTCAGCTCCCGGTCGATCTGGCCGTTGCGCTGCGCGAGCAGCGCCAGATGTCCGTCTATCCGGGCGAGGCCGACGTCGAGGCTGCGGCGTATCTCGGCGAACTCTTCGACGACCACTAAATGATCAGGGTCGTTGGTCACGGAACGGCTCCTCTACGGGAAGTTGTGCAGCGGACCCTTGACTGAGCGGAACCGAGTCAACTCTCCCTGGTCGGAGGGCGGGAGCGTGTGCGCACGGCATATGCGGGCACGCCCCGCACACTCCGTGTGAATGTGGAGTTCGACCCCATCACGGGTGTGGCGAGGCCGTCCCGTCATGAGTACGGGTAGAAGCCCGAGCCCGTCTTGCGGCCGAGCCGCCCCGCGTCCACCATCCGCTGCAGCAGCGGGGGAGCGGCGTACAGCGGCTCCTTGTACTCGGCGTACATCGAGTCCGCCACCGAGGCGACGGTGTCCAGACCGATCAGGTCGGAGAGCTTCAGCGGGCCCATCGGGTGGGCGCAGCCGAGCTCCATGCCGTTGTCGATGTCCTCACGGCTCGCGATGCCCGACTCGAACATCCGGATCGCGGAGAGCAGATACGGGATGAGGAGGGCGTTCACCACGAAGCCCGAGCGGTCCTGGGCGCGGATCGCGTGCTTGTCCAGCACATTCTGGACGACGGCCTCGGAGCGCTTGATCGTCTCCTCGGAAGTGGTCAGTGCCGGGATCAGCTCGACGAGCTTCTGCACCGGAGCCGGGTTGAAGAAGTGGATGCCGATGACCTGGTCCGGACGGGAGGTCGCGACGGCGAGCTTCACCAGCGGGATGGACGAGGTGTTGGAGGCGAGGATCGCGTCCTGGCGGGTCACCACCTGGTCGAGCACCTGGAAGATCTCGGTCTTGACCTGCTCGTTCTCCACGACGGCCTCGATGACGAGATCGCGGTCGGCGAACTCTCCGAGGTCGGTGGTGAAGCTGAGCCGCTCCAGCGTCGTGTCGCGCTCCTCCTCGGTGATCTTGCCGCGTTCGGCGGCCTTCGAGAGAGAGTTGTAGAGCCGGGTGCGACCGATCTCCAGAGCCTCGCCCGTGGTCTCGGCGACCATCACCTCGAGGCCGCTGCGGGCGCACACCTCCGCGATGCCCGCGCCCATCTGGCCGCAACCCACCACTCCGACGCGTGCAATGTCGGCCATTGAGTCCGTCACCTCGTGCCTTTCGCTGATCTTGTGTCCGGGGGTCTTCCCGGCCGGTGGCCGGGCGACAGGTCCGCCGTGTGATTCCGGCGACCGCCTCGACCCCACGACGTTACTCCGGATGCGGGTGTGCATGACCGTCAGGGGCGGGCATGCTGTGCGCATACGGCGGTCGGCACCGATGGCGCGGGGGGCGAAAAATGGGGCAGATCGGCAGAAGAGGGATCGTCGTGGCGGCGGCCGGAGTGCTGGCCGCGCTGACGGCGGCCGGGGACGCGGCGGCCGCGCCGGCCTCCGGCCGGGGCAGGCGACGGCACGGGCCGAGCCGGGAGTTCCGCGGCATGTGGCTCGCGAGCGTCGCCAACCGCGACTGGCCTTCCCGGCCGGGCCTCACCGCAGCCGAGCAGCGCGCCGAACTCCTCGCCCACCTCGACTCCGCCGTGGCCCGCCGGCTGAATGTCGTGGTCTTCCAGGTCAGGCCGACCGCTGACGCCCTGTGGCCCTCACCGTACGAGCCCTGGGCCCAGTACCTGACCGGCGTCCAGGGACAGGACCCCGGCTGGGATCCGCTCGGCACTGCCGTGCGCGAAGCCCACCGGCGCGGTCTGGAGCTGCACGCCTGGTTCAACCCGTACCGCGTCGCGAATCACACCGATCCGTCCAGGCTTGTCGCGAACCACCCGGCCCGGGTGCACCCCGACTGGGTCCTTCCGTACGGCGGGAAGCTCTACTACAACCCCGGCATCCCGGAGGTCCGCGCCTTCGTCCAGCGCGCGATGATGGACGCCGTCCGCCGCTACGACATCGACGCCGTCCACTTCGACGACTACTTCTATCCGTATCCGGTCGCCGGCCAGGTCTTCGACGACGACGCCACCTACGCCCGCTACGGCGCCGGTTTTCCGGACAGGGCCGCCTGGCGTCGCGACAACATCGACCGGCTGGTCCGCGAGATGGCCCAAAGGATCAAGAAGGCCAAGAAGAACGTCCGCTTCGGCATCAGCCCCTTCGGCGTATGGCGCAACGCCGCGACCGACCCGCTCGGTTCCGACACCCGGGCCGGCGTGCAGACCTACGACGATCTGCACGCCGACACCCGCACATGGGTGAAGCAGGGCTGGATCGACTACATCGTCCCCCAGATCTACTGGAACATCGGCTTCGCCGTCGCCGATTACGCCAAGCTGCTGCCCTGGTGGCACAGCGTCGTACAGGGCACGGGCGTCCATCTCTACGTCGGTGAGGCTCTCTACAAGGCGGGCGATCCAGCTCAGCCGGCGCCCTGGCAGGACCCCGCCGAACTCTCCCGCCACCTCACGCTGGCGTGCGCATACGCCGAGGTCCGCGGCCACTGCTTCTTCTCGGCGAAAGAGGTCATGACGGATCCGATCGGTGCGATGGCCAGGGTGGTGGCCGATCACTATCCGACCAGGGTGCGGCCGCCGGCCTGAGTCAGGCCTCCTTGTGGTGGCGCACAACGGTGTCGGGGCCAGGAGACATCAGCGCCTCGTGCCCGTCGTCGAAACGGACGCGGTACGGCGGGGTGCCCTTGGCCCCCAGCACCTCGACCACTTCGGCGCGCTTGTCGTGCTGACCCACGGTCCTGCCGTGCACCAGCAGGGTGTCGCCCACGTTCGCTTGCATCGGGAGTGACCTCCTCGAAGGCGGTGTTTCCGGTGCTTCGAGTTTACGACCGGCGGCGAGAGTTGCACCCTCTCAGCTGCGGGCGCGCTGGGTGACCGCGATGCAGACCAGGACGGCGACCGCGGCCACCGGGGCGGCGGGCGAGAGCCGCTCGTCCAGCAGGGACACCGACCAGACCAGAGTGAGAAGCGGTTGCGCGAGCTGGAGCTGGCTGGCCTTGGCGATACCGATCGAGGCCATGCCCCGGTACCAGACGTACAGGCCGAAGAACGTCGAACCGGCGGCAACCCAGAGCAGCCCGATCACACCGTGGGCCGTCAGCCGCACCGGTTCGAAGGCCAGGGCGACGGCCGATCCGGTGAGTGTCAGCGGTAGGCAGAGCATCAGCGCCCATCCGATCACCTGCCAGCCCGGCAGCTCCCGGGCCAGGCGGCCGCCCTCGGTGTAACCGGCGGCGCAGACCAGCAGGGCGCCGAAGAGGTACAGATCGCCGGTCCTGAGCGCGCCACCGCTCTGCTGCACGGTGAACGCGATGACCACGGCGGCCCCGGCGAGCGCCGCAAGCCAGAAGGTGCGGGAGGGGCGGCGGCCGGTGCGCACGGCCGCGAAGGCCGCGGTGGTCAGCGGCAGCAGTCCCACCACCACGGCGGCGTGCGAGGTGGTGGCGGTCTGCAGGGCGAGCGTGGTCAGCAGCGGGAAGCCCACGACCACACCGCCGGCCACCACTGCCAGCCCCGCCCAGTGGCGGCGGTCGGGGAGCGGCACGCGCATCGCCCGCAGAAAACCTCCCGCGACGAGTGCGGCGAGCACGCTGCGTACAGCGACGAGGGACCAGGGGCCGAAGCTCTCCAGGCCCCAGGCGGTGGACGGAAAGGTGAGCGAGAAGGCGAGGACGCCCAGCGCGGCGAGGAGGGTGCCGCTGCTGACCGCTATCGAGGTGGCGGGAGTAGCGCTATCCTGTGCTGTCATGAATGAGCGTAGCAGTGTCGCCGAATTGGCGAATTCCCTGAAGAGCGAGCTCGATCGCTACTCACCAGGTGGGAAGCTGCCATCGAGCCGGGCGCTCGTGGAGCGCTACCGGGTCTCTCCGGTGACTGTGTCGCGCGCACTCGCCCAGCTCGCCGCCGAGGGCCTGGTCGTCACCCGGCCCGGCGCGGGAGCCTTCCGTGCGGAGCCCCGCACGGGCACCCCGCCGTCCCGTGACACCTCCTGGCAGGAGGTCGCCCTCAGCGCCGACGCCGCCACCGAGCCGGTGCCGCGAGCCGTCGACGCCTCCGGCGTCCTGGCCACCCTCGCCGCGCCGGCGCCCGGTGTCGTGGAGTTCAACGGCGGCTATCTGCATTCCAGCCTCCAGCCGGAGCAGGCGATGGCCGCCGCGCTGGCACGGGCCGGGCGGCGGCCCGGGGCCTGGGGCAGGCCGCCCATCGACGGACTGCCCGAACTGCGCGAGTGGTTCGCCCGCGGTCTCGGCGACACCTCAGCAGCCGCCGACGTACTGATCACGGCGGGTGGCCAGTCCGCACTGACCACGGCCCTGCGTGCGCTCGCCCCGCCCGGAGCCCCCGTTCTCGTCGAGTCCCCCACCTACCCGGGCATGCTGGCGATCGCCCGCGCCGCCGGGCTGCGGCCCGTGCCGGTCCCGATGGACGCCCGGGGCGTACGCACGGAACTGCTCGCCGCGGCCTTCCGGGCCACGGGTGCCCGGGTCTTTGTGTGCCAGCCGCTGTTCCAGAACCCGACCGGAGCGGTGCTCTCGCCCGAGCGCCGCCCCGAAGTGCTCCGCATCGCACGCGCGGCGGGCGCCTTCGTCGTCGAGGACGACTTCGCGCGCCGCCTGGTCCACGAGGACGCGGGCCCGCTGCCCAGGCCGCTCGCCGCGGACGATCACGACGGCGTCGTCGTCCATGTGAGCTCGCTCACCAAGGCGACCTCGCCGAGCCTGCGGGTGGGGATGCTGGCGGCCCGCGGTCCCGTCCTGGAACGGCTGCGTGCCATCCATGTCGTCGACAACTTCTTCGTACCCCGCCCGCTCCAGGAAGCAGCCCTGGAACTGGTCGGCGCACCCGCCTGGAACCGTCATCTGCGCACCGTGGCCGCGGAGTTGAAAGCCCGCAGGGACACCATGACCGCCGCGCTGCTGCGGGATCTGCCCGAACTGGCCCTGCCGCACATCCCGTCCGGCGGCTACCACCTCTGGCTGCGGCTTCCCGACGGCGCGGACGAGGCGGCGCTGCTCTCAGCGGCCCTGCGCGCGGGCGTCGCCCTCGCACCCGGCCGCCCCTACTTCTGTGCCGAACCCCCTGCGGGACACATGCGGTTGAGCTTCGCGGGCGTGGCGGGCCCGGCCGAGATCGCCGAGGGCGTCCGGCGGCTGCGGGCCGCGTGCGACGAGGTGCTGGTGCCGGGCCGGGGCTGAGCGACCGTCAGTGGTCCGGTATCGGCACCGTCCCGCACACGAACTCCGACGTCCGAAGCAGCTCCGGCGTCAGCAGCACCCCCGTGATCCGCTCGGCCGGCGCGAACGTGGCCTCGGTGTGCAATGCGTAGTCGCGGCCGCCTCCTTCGCTGAGGTCGAAGCCCGCTTTCCGCATGGTGCCGAGGAGGCCGTCGGGGTCGCTGCCGTCGTCCCGGTCATGGTCCGAGCATCGCAGCCGCCACTGACAACGCCCCGGCCGCGCCCGTAAAAACGGCTCGACCCAGCGGCCCGGGCCTGCGAACCTCCCGCTATGAACGACACGGCCTTCGGCATGTACACGATTTCCACCGACCCCGCCCGGCTGGACGCCGCCCGCATCCACCACTGGCTCTCCACCGATGCCTACTGGGCGCTCGGCCGCAGCCGTGAGAAGCAGGACCTGGCCATCGCCGGTTCGCTGAACTTCGGGGCGTACGACACGACTTCGGGCGAGCTCGTCGCGTACGCCCGTATCGTCACCGACCACTCCACCTTCGCCTGGCTCTGCGATGTGTACGTCGACCGAGCCGTCCGCGGCGAGGGGCTGGGCACCGCGCTGGTCGCCGCCGTCCGTGATCACCTCGCCCCGTGCGGGCTGCGCCGCATCCTCCTCGCCACCGAGGATGCCCACGGCGTCTACGAGAAGATCGGCTTCCAGACCCTCGAGCACCCCGGGAAGTGGATGGCGCTCGGCCTTCAGTGACCTCTTGACCTGCGCGGCTTTCGCAACCACGATCACGCCATGAGTGTCCGGATCACGTTGGTCGCTGCCGCCCGCAGCTCAGCCCTGCTTGCCGAGCGCTTCGACGACGACCGGCCGCTCGACCAGGCCGGCTGGCACGAGATGCAGCTCGCCGCGCACGCTCTCGTGCCGCTGAACGTCGCCGAGCTGCGCTACTGCTCGCCGACCGCCCGCAGCCGTGCGACCGGCGAGGCCTTCGGCTTCGCGCCGCTCGTCCAGCCGGCACTGCGCGACTGCGACATGGGCCGCTGGCGCGGTTACACCCTCGCGGAGGTGACCGCCAGGGAGCCGGAGGCCGTGAACGCCTGGCTCGCCGACCCGCGCTCCGCGCCGCACGGCGGTGAGCCGCTGATCGCGTTCATCTCGCGGATAGGTAACTGGCTCGACACCCGGCCTGCCGAGGACGTGGGCGCCATCGTCGCCGTCGCCGAGCCGGCCGTCGTACGGGCGGCGCTGGTGTACGCGCTGAAGGCGCCGCCCTCCACGTACTGGAATGTGGACGTCCGCCCGCTGTCGACCGTCACCCTGACCGGCCTGGCGGGCCGCTGGAGCCTGCGCCTGGAGGCGCCCCCATGACCCCGCCGGCACCGCGGCGTCCTCCGGGTCGGGGACGGCCCCGAACCGGCGCCGCGCTGCCGCGCGCACGTAGCTTGCGCGCCGCCGCGCCGAGCGAGACTGACATGGCCGGAGCGTAGCCACGTGAGGTGCCCGCTCGCGAGCCGGTTCCGGGGCAGTCATCGAGCCGGGCAGGGCGGTCAGGCGCGGTTCAGCGACTGGAGACCGCGCCGCAGGAAGTCACGCTCGGCCGCGTTCTCGGTGCGGGCGATCGCCGCCTCGTACGCGAGTGCCGCCTCGCTGTCGCGACCCAGGCGCCGCAGCAGATCGGCCCGGACGGCGTGGAAGAGATGGAAGCCGCCGAGATCGAGGCTGTCGACGAGGGCGAGTCCCGCCCCCGGGCCTTCGACCTCCGCCACCGCGACGGCGCGGTTGAGGGCCACGACCGGGCTCGGGGCGAGCGCGAGCAGCTGGTCGTACAACCGCAGGATCTGCGACCAGTCCGTGGCGGCCGCCACCGGTGCGTCGCTGTGTACTGCGTTGATCGCCGCCTGGATCTGGTACGGGCCGGGCCGACCGTGCCTCAGACACTGCCGGACAAGGGCCTGGCCCTCGGCGACGAGATCGTGGTCCCACAGACCGCGGTCCTGGTCGGCCAGCAGCACCAGGTCGCCGTCCCGCGTGGTGCGGGCGGCCCGGCGCGACTCGGTGAGCAGCATGAGCGCGAGCAGCCCTTTGACCTCGGGCTCGTCGGGCATGAGCTCGGCCAGGAGGCGCCCGAGCCGGACAGCCTCCGCGCAGAGGTCCTCCCGTATCAGCCGCTCGCCCGAGCTGGCCGTGTAGCCCTCGTTGAAAATGAGGTAGACGACGGACAGCACCGGCTTGAGCCGGTCCGGGAGATCGGCGTCCTTCGGGACCCGGTAGGGGATCCGCGCGTCGCGGATCTTGCCCTTGGCCCGGACGAGCCGCTGCGCCATGGCCGGCTCGGTCACCAGGAACGCGCCCGCGATCTCCGTGGTGGTGAGCCCGCCCAGCAGCCGCAGCGTCAGAGCGACCTGGGAGGCAGGGGCGAGCGCGGGGTGGCAGCAGGTGAAGATCAGGCGCAGTCGGTCGTCGTGCACAGGATCCTCCTCGGCCGGTTCCTCGGCGGCGTGCAGCAGAGCGGCCTGGGCGTACCGGTCCTCGCGGGACGCTTCCCGGCGGAGGCGGTCGATCACCCGGTTGCGGGCCGTGGTGATGATCCAGCCGGCCGGGCTCGGCGGCACTCCGGTGGCCGGCCACCGCTCCACCGCCGCGGCGAACGCGTCCTGGACCGCCTCCTCGGCGATTTCGATGTCGCCGAAGCGGCGGACCAGGACGGCTACCGCGCGCCCGTACTCCGCACGGAACACGCGCTCGACCTCCGCGACGGTGCCGCCAGGCATACCGGAGGTCACTCCGCGTCTTCGCCCAGGAACGGCCGTACCTCGATCGGCAGCGTGGTCGCTCGGGCGGCCTTGCGGCCCCATTCGAGCGCGGAGTCCAGATCGGGCGCCTTGACGATGCACAGCCCCCCGATGTGCTCCTTGCCCTCGGCGAACGGACCGTCGGTCATGAGAGTGTCCCCGTCCTTGACCCGGACCACCGTGGCTGTGCTCGGGCCGTGCAGCCCGCCGGCGAAGACCCATGCGCCGGCGGCCTTCAGTTCCTGATGGAAGACCTCGAGGTCGCGCCTGATCTCCGCCAGCAACCTCGGGCGCGGGCTTCTCCGCGGACGACGGCTGGATCACGCTGAGCAGGTAGTGCTTCATGGCGTCTCCCCTTGGCGTTCGTGGCCGGCGCGGTGCCGGCTCCCACCCTCTATACGAACGGCTTCCGGCCGGATCGACACCTCGGTCCCAGGTCGATGAGAACGCCCCCGACCAGGGGACGTCCGCAGGCACCCAGGAGCAGGAGCAGTCCGGCGAGGCGCCGGAGAACGGCGGCCCCGGCTGCCATGCCAGCAGCAGCGTCGACCGGCAGTTCACCGCTAGGGAGTGAGAGACGGCAGGGAGGGCGGCGTGCCCGGCCGGGGCACGGCACCCCGTTCGACAGCGAGCCGATCGACGAATCCCGCGAGGACGGGTGTGTACGTTCTCGCGCCCCCTGAGCAGGCAGGAGCGCTCCGTGAGGAGTCCGGCCCGGGGCCTGAACGTATGTGTCGACAGGACCGGCGGGCCGGTGACGCGAGTGAACCGACGCCCGGCCGCGCTGCTCCGCGTGCGGGTCCTCGAACGTGACGTCGACGGCGCGAGCGAGGCGGTCCGGGCTGCCTCGGCCGACGACTCGGCATCGCCTGGGGGAAGCGGTCAGGAACGCGGTCGGCGGGGTTCGTCGCCTTGCTCCGCGTTCTTCTCCTTGATGCGTACCGCTTCTTTCCGGACCTCGGCCTGGGTGGCGCGTTCCTTCTGCAGCCACTCGGGACTCTCGGCCTTCAACGCGTCGATCTGCTCGGTGGTGAGGGCCTCCGTGACTCCGCCGCGTGCGAGACCTGAGATGGAGATGCCCAGCTTCGCCGCGACCACCGGCCGGGGATGCGGGCCGTCGCGTCGCAGCTCCAGCAGCCACTGGGGCGGATCGGCCTGCAGGGCACTCAGCTCGGCACGCGAGACGACGCCTTCCTGGAACTCGGCGGGGGTGGCCTCGAGGTACACACCCAGCTTCTTCGCCGCCGTTGCGGGCTTCATTGTCTGGGTGGTCTGGTGCGACGTCATGGTGTCAAGAGTATCGAGCATGTGCGCTACCTCCGACCACGACGGGTAGCCTGGCGCAGTGACAGGCTCGGAAGTATCCCCTTCGTTCCGGCTCGCGTATGTCCCGGGAGTGACGCCCTCCAAGTGGGTGCGGATCTGGAACGAGCGCCTGCCCGACGTCCCGCTGACCCTCATCCCGGTATCCGCCGCCGAAGCATCCGACGTGCTGCGGGACGGTGGCGCCGACGCGGGTTTCCTGCGGTTGCCGATCGACCGGACGGATCTCAGCGCGATCCCCCTCTACACCGAGACGACGGTCGTCGTGGTCCCGAAGGATCACCTCGTGGCCGCGGCCGACGAGGTGTCCGCCGAGGATCTGGCCGACGACATCGTGCTGCATCCCCTCGACGACACCCTCGACTGGGAGCGTCGGCCGGGACGGCCCGCGAACGAGCGCCCGGCCACGACGGCGGATGCCGTCGAGCTGGTGGCAGCGGGAGTGGGACTGCTTGTCGTCCCGCAGTCACTCGCGCGTCTGCACCACCGCAAGGACCTCACGTACCGGCCGGTCTCGGACGCCCCCGAGTCGCGCATCGCACTGTCGTGGCCGGAGGACGAAACCACCGACCTGGTGGAGCAGTTCATCGGGATTGTCCGCGGGCGGACCGTCAACAGCTCGCGGGGCCGCCCCCCGACCCCGCCACAGCCGAAGCGCAAGCGCCCCGACGCGGGCGGCGCACAGCGGAAGCCGGCAACCGGCAAGTCGGCCGGCAAGAACCCACGGAGCGGTTCCGGCGGCCCCAAGGCAGGCAAGCGCGGCAAGCCTCGCCGCCGGCCATAGCCCCGGCGTGGCGCATCAGTGATCTCCGGGCAACGTTCCACGTTCGTCGCGGCCGGCTCTTGTCGCGGGCCGGTTGGGTGCGCCAGTCCTCGTACTCCTGGAGTCGGCGCCGGCGTCGGCACGCGGTGGCCTTGGCGGCGAGGTAGCCGTACCCGTGACACCGGCCCCCGATCCCCGGGTGCGGGCCTGCCGCTGGGCCGTTCACAGCAGCGCACCCCGGCACGCTGGCTGCCCACGCACCGTCCCCGTGGCCCACTACGGCTTCACCGCCTCGCGGCCGGTTGACGGCTTACAGCCGCGCCTACTATCAGTTCATGATCAACGGCGAACTGGTGAGGCTGCGGGCACTGCGCGCGCAGGACCTGGAACATCATGTGCGATGGCGTAACGACCTGGAGGTGGCCCACTGGGCCGCCGCGGGAGATCCGGCGTTCGGGCCGGTCACGGCCGAGGCCGTGGGGCTCGGATTTGACGTGATGCTGGCGCTGAACCCGCGGGAGTCGGCCGTCTTCACGATCGAGGACCTGACCGACGGGACACCGATCGGCATGGCCGACTACCGCGACCTGGACCCGTTCGCCCGGGTGGCCACGGTCGGGTTGACCGTCGGAGAGCGTGACCGTTGGGGCAAGGGCCACGGCTCGGACGCACTGCGGCTGTTGGTGAACCACTTGTTCGGAACTCTCGGGCTGCACCGGATCGAGCTCGACACCTGGAGCGGCAATGAACGCGCCCTGCGTGCCTTTGCCCACGCCGGCTTCCGCGAGGAGGGCCGACGCCGGGACGCGGTTCTGGTAGCGGGAGAGCGGTACGACAGGGTGCTGTTCGGGATGCTCCGCAGCGAATGGCCGGGCGCGGTACTCAGGAACGTTCGCACTGGTAAGTAGCGGCGAACGGCGCTGTCACCAATCAACCGTTGGGGGAGGCGTCGGTGCGACCGGGGCCGTCGCCCCGAGGGGCGACGGCCCGCGCAGCCGCCTCACCTCTCAGCAGCCGATGCCGCCGGCCTCACTCTGGAGCGGCAACGCTGAAAAACTCAGTGTCTGAAGACGCTCACGTCGCCGGGCTCGGTCTCCAGCGCCCCACGGTCGAAGATCAGCAGGCCGAGGAAGAACAGCCCGCCCGCGAGAAGCAAACCGACCACGATCAGCACGGGGACGAGCGCCTCCGCCGGCGCCACCAGCACAAACAGCGAGACGACCGACCACACCAGCGCGCAGATCGCGACCGGCAACTCGAAGCGCCCGAGGTCGAACGCGCCCTTTTTGCGGTCCAGCCGTCGGCGCACCGCCAGGTAGAGGACAATCGTCGCGCCGTAGATGATCGCCGGGAGGATCGTCGACGCCGTGATCAGCTTCAGCAGTGCGGCACCCGGCAACGCGACCATCAGGACGACTCCCACGACGAAGATCAGGATCGTCGCCGGGACCGGTGTATGCGTGCGGGGGTTGACCCGTCGCATCAGCCGGTGGGCAGGGAAGCGTGAGTCGCGCGACATCGCGAAAACGATCCGCGAGCACGCGGTCATCACCACCATCCCGGCGCCGAAGAACGCGAAGGCGATCGCAACCAGTAGCACTCTCTCCATCACCGGACCGAACTGATCGTGCATGATCGCCGCGACCGGCGAGCCGCTGGCTGTGATCCGTGGGATGTCTTCGATCGCGACGGTGAGCGCGATCAGGAACAGCATCCCCAGCAGGCCGGCGGCCACGACCGATCCCACGATCGCGCGCGGGACGCTGCGATAGGGATCCTTGGCTTCCTCGGCCAGGTTGGCCGCGGCGTCGAAGCCGACGAGCGTAGCCAGGCCCATGATCATCGCGAGCATCAACCCGCCGCCCACGGTGAAGTAGTTCTGGGCGTTCTCGGTGACACCGCGCGAGGTGAGGTTGTCGGCCGCGCCGTGGCCCGTGACCGCCACAGCGACGACGAGCGCGATGGCCATCACCACGACGAGCACCAGTTCGAGCCCCACCGCGCTCGCGTTGATCATGCTGACGATGCGTGTCGAGGCCACTGCGAGCAAGGTCTGGACGAGCAGCACCACGAGCGTGATCAGGCGCGCCGTACCCTCGTCCGGCTGCATGCCGGCGAGCGGCATGATCGCCTGACTCGCGAGTGCATTGTCGACCGCCACGACCGCGATCGCCAGGTAACAGAAGGTCAGCCAACCGAACCCCCAGCCGACCTTCGGGTTGGCCAGCCGCGAGGCCCATTGGTAGGACGAGCCGCTGAGCGCGATGCGGCCCGCGAGCTGCGCGACCACCAAGGCCACCAGGACCTGCCCCACCGCCGCGATGGGCCACAGCCAAAGCCCGACCGGCCCCGCGTTCTGCAGCACGTCGTCGTATGTCGCGAAGATGCCAACCGCCACCGAGATGAACGCGAACGAGATCGCGAACACCTGAAAGGAGCCGAGCGTCCGTTTCAGCTCCTGCTGGTAGCCCCCGAGCTCGACGGAACTCTCGTCGGCCTGCTTGACCTCCGAAGCCTCAGCCACCTCGGCCACCTCACTTTTCAGCGGGCCCCGGCGACCACCCGCCCGCCCATGTATCTCATGACGGGTGTCCGATTCTCATCGGGCATGCCACATTTCCTTCGCATATGGCACGGTTGCGGGATTGCGCACCCGCAAGATTGGTCTGCGTGCAGCCCTCGGGGCCAGGCGGCGCTGCCGCAGTTCCCCGCCCACTTGCCTCGCTCGCCCGCCCGGTGAAGCGCCCAGCCGCACGTGTGGTAGGACGATATGACTGAGCGTCGCAGTTGGCCACTGAGCGTTCTAGTTGGCCGGAGCCGCGCAAAGCTGGCCGAGCCGGAGGTGAGCCGGGACGCGATAGGTGGAACCTGGCCAGGCGTGTTGGAACTACTAGAGACGTGTCGCAGTCCGGACAAGGTCGGCGACGGCTCTGGACCGGCTGTGCGGTGGCCAGGCGATCACGGTGGTGACTGTCGGCGCGTCCAGCACGGGCACTGCCGCGAGGTCACCATGCAGTTGGGCTCGGCACGACTCCGGTGAGACCGCGCAGGCACGGCCGAGCGCGACGAGCTGCAACAGCTGCGCGTGGTCGCGGACCTGCGGGCCGGGGCCGGGCGGGTAGGTGCCGTCGGGGTCGGGCCAGCGTGGCAGGGGCAGGCCCGGCAGCCCGGTGATGTCGGCCATGTGCACATGGGCCCGGATGGTGAGCGGGTGCCCAGCCGGCAGGACCACAACCTGGCCTTCCGTGCTGAGTTCTTCGGTGTCGAACCCGGACGTCGAGTCGAACGGACGGTGCAGTAGCGCCACGTCGGCCCGGCCCTCGCGCAGGAGTCGTTCCTGCTCGGCCGGCCCACACAGGATGACCTCGACCGGGACCGCCCCGGGTTCGGCGGCGTACGCGTCGAGCAGTTTCGCCAGCAGCTCTCTGGACGCGCTGGCCTTCGTGACCAGGACCAGGCCAGGACGGCCGGTGGTGGCAAGCGCAGCGCGGCGGGTCCGGCGTTCAGCAGCGTCGACCGCATCGAGGGCAGCGCGGCCCTCGGCCAGCAGCACCGAACCGGCCTCGGTCAGTGCGACAGTGCGGCTGGTCCGATCCAGCAGCGCTGCCCCGAGCCTGCGTTCGAGCTGCTGGATCGCCCGTGACAAAGGCGGCTGCGCGATGCCGAGCCGCCGCGCGGCGCGCCCGAAGTGCAACTCCTCAGCGACCGCGACGAAGTAGCGCAGTTCCCGGGTCTCCATACGACCACGCTACCCGGATCAATACCCGGACGGTATCGTCGCCCACCCGATCGGTCTTGGACCCCAGCCGGAGTCCGAGGACAGCATGGTCCCCATGAGTGAACGAACGATTGCGCTGGTCACCGGCGCGAACAAGGGAATCGGCTACGAGATCGCCGCGGGCCTTGGCGCCCTCGGCTGGAGCGTCGGAGTCGGCGCACGCGACGATCAGCGCCGTAAGGCCGCGGTGGAAAGACTGCGCGCGGCCGGCGTCGACGCGTTCGGCGTACCACTGGACGTGACCGATGACGCGAGCGCGACCGCCGCCGCACGGCTGTTCGAGAAACAGGCGGGGCGTCTCGACGTGCTCGTCAACAACGCCGGCATCGCCGGCGGTATACCGCAGGAGCCCACCCGGGTCGATCCCGCCACCATCCGGACGGTCGTGGAGACCAACGTGATCGGCGCCATCCGCGTCACCAACGCAATGATGCCGCTGCTGCGCCGCTCTGCTGCACCGCGGATCGTGAACATGTCCAGCAGTGTCGGCTCCCTCACCCGGCAGTCAGGAACCGCTGCCGAGCAGACGGCGGGTCCGGTGGCCGTGGCGTACTCGCCGTCCAAGACGTTCCTGAACGCAGTCACCCTCCAGTACGCCCGGGAGCTGAGCGGCACGAACATCGTGATCAACGCCGGCTGCCCCGGCTACGTCGCGACCGACCTCAACGGCTTCCGCGGCGTGCGTACCCCCGAACAGGGCGCGGCGATCGCCATCAAACTCGCGACCCTGCCCGACGACGGCCCGACCGGCCAGTTCTTCGACGACGCCGGCATAGTGCCCTGGTGATGCGCACGGCGGTCATCACCCGCCAGGTGAGGCGGCTTCGCCCGAGTCGGGGACAAACCGTGTCGTTGAAGGCTCTGCTGGAAGATCCGTTCATCCGTTTCGCCGACCAGGCCGGCCGGGTGGGCGCGTGTGACTCGGGGAAGCGTCTGTCAGCACGCGAACGCCGAAGACTCGCGACCGGTTCCAACGTGAATGGCAACTCACCGCAGGTTGCAAGCAGCGTGACCGTCTGGTTCCAACAAGCATGACCTGCGGGGTCCGAATCGCAAGGTCACCACACCCTCATGGTTCCAACTACCGCATCCCGTCACACGAAGGTCCGCAGGCGCGGCGGCTGATTGCATAAATCTGCAGAGATGCGTATAGTCATGCCATCGACGAGGAGGGCTCGATGGCGGTACGTGCGGCAGTGGCAGGAGCGAGTGGATACGCGGGCGGAGAACTTCTCCGGCTGCTCCTCGCCCACCCCGAAATCGAGATCGGCGCCCTCACCGGTAACTCCAACGCGGGTCAGAAGCTCGGTGGCCTGCAGCCGCATCTGCTCCCGCTCGCCGGGCGGGTGCTCGAGCCGACCGTCGCCGAGGTGCTCACCGGGCACGAGGTCGTCTTTCTCGCCCTCCCGCACGGTCAGTCCGCCGCCGTCGCCGGGCAGCTCGGCGACGAGGTCCTCGTGGTCGACATGGGCGCCGACTTCCGGTTGGAGGACGCGGCCGACTGGGAGACGTTCTACGGCTCGCCGCACGCCGGGACCTGGCCCTACGGTCTCCCTGAGCTGCCCGGAGCCCGCGCCGCGCTGCGAGGGGCCAAGCGCGTCGCCGTGCCTGGCTGCTATCCCACCGCCGTCTCGCTCGCCCTTTTCCCGGCGTACGCGGCCTCGCTCGCCGAGCCGGAGGCGGTGATCACCGCGGCCTCCGGCGCCTCCGGCGCGGGCAAGGCGCCCAAGCCGCATCTGCTCGGCTCCGAGGTGATGGGCTCGATGAGCCCGTACGGCGTAGGCGGTAGCCACCGCCACACCCCCGAGATGATCCAGAACCTGAGCGCCGCGGCCGGCGAGCGGGTCACCGTCTCCTTCACGCCCACACTCGCGCCCATGGCCCGCGGCATCCTCGCCACGTGCAGCGCGAAGGCGAAGCCGGGTACGACGGGTCAGGATGTACGGACCGCGTACGAGAAGGCGCTCCAGGACGAGCCGTTCGTTCACCTGCTTCCCGAGGGCCAGTGGCCCGCCACCGCTTCCGTCTACGGGTCGAACGCCGTCCAGATCCAGGTCGCGTACGACGAGGCCGCCGGGCGCATCATCGCGATCAGCGCCATCGACAACCTCACCAAGGGCACCGCGGGCGGCGCGGTGCAGAGCATGAACATCGCCCTCGGGCTCCCCGAGGACACCGGACTCTCCACGATCGGAGTCGCTCCATGAGCCGGGGGCACCGACCAGCGGTCGCTGGAGGAGCACGCGCAGCCGCCGGGCTGCTGACAACGACGAAAGCCGCACCGCTGCTCGCCCCGCCTCCGGCGGGCGGGACCACCGGCGCGGACGGAGAAGCGAACAAGGAGATGCAGTGAGCGTCACGGCAGCCAAGGGATTCACGGCGGCGGGCATCGCCGCCGGGATCAAGGAGAACGGCAACCCGGACCTGGCCCTCGTGGTCAACAACGGTCCGCGCCGCGCCGCCGCGGGCGTCTTCACCTCCAACCGCGTCAAGGCCGCGCCCGTCCTCTGGTCCGAGCAGGTACTCCGCGGCGGTGAAGTCACCGCCGTCGTTCTCAACTCCGGTGGCGCCAACGCCTGTACGGGCCCGCAGGGCTTCCAGGACACCCACGCGACCGCCGAGAAGGCCGCCGAGGTGCTGGGCCAGAGCGCCGGCGAGGTCGCCGTCGCCTCCACGGGCCTGATCGGTCTGCTGTTGCCGATGGACGAGATCCTCGCCGGTCTCGAGAAGGCCGCCACCGAGCTCTCCCCGCACGGCGGCGAGAAGGCGGCCATCGCCATCAAGACCACCGACACCGTCCACAAGACGGCCGTGGTCACCAAGGACGGCTGGACCGTCGGCGGAATGGCCAAGGGCGCCGGCATGCTCGCGCCGGGCCTCGCCACCATGCTCGTCGTCCTCACCACCGACGCCGACCTCGAGGCCGGAACGCTCGACAGGGCGCTGCGCGACGCCACCCGGCAGACCTTCGACCGGATCGACTCCGACGGCTGCATGTCCACCAACGACACGGTGCTGCTGCTCGCCTCCGGAGCCAGTGGGTTCTTGCCCCGGTACGACGAGTTCGCCGATGCCGTTCGGACCGTCTGCGACGATCTCGCCCGTCAGTTGATCGGTGACGCGGAGGGCGCCAGCAAGGACATCCGTATCGAGGTGATCAACGCCGCGACCGAGGACGACGCCGTCGAGGTGGGCCGCTCCATCGCCCGTAACAACCTCCTCAAGTGCGCCATCCACGGCGAGGACCCCAACTGGGGCCGGGTGCTCTCCGCCATCGGCACCACGCAGGCCGCCTTCGAGCCCGACCGGCTGAACGTCGCGATCAACGACGTCTGGGTCTGCCAGAACGGCAGCGTCGGCGAGGACCGGGACCTGGTCGACATGCGCTACCGCGAGGTGAAGATCACCGCTGACCTCTCCGCCGGGTCCGAGTCCGCCGTGATCTGGGCCAACGACCTCACCGCCGACTACGTCCACGAGAACAGCGCGTACTCCTCATGAGCGCCCGTAAGCACACCGCGCTGCCGAAGGCCCAGATCCTCATCGAGGCGCTGCCCTGGCTGACGCGGCACAACGGAAAGACCGTCGTCATCAAGTTCGGCGGGAATGCCATGATCGACGAGGACCTGAAGGCGGCCTTCGCTCAGGATGTCGTCTTCCTGCGGCACGCAGGCCTCAAGCCGGTCGTGGTCCACGGCGGCGGCCCGCAGATCAGTGCCCAGCTCGACAGGCACGGCCTGGTCAGCGAGTTCAAGGCGGGCCTCAGGGTCACCACCCCCGAGGCCATGGACGTCGTACGGATGGTGCTGGCCGGACAGGTCCAGCGTGAGATCGTCGGGCTGCTCAACCAGCACGGCCCGCTCGCCGTCGGCATGACCGGCGAGGACGCCCACACCATCACCGCCACCAAGCACCAGCCGCAGATCGACGGCGAGCTGGTCGACATCGGCCGGGTCGGTGAGATCACCAGGATCGACACGGGTGCCATCGAGGCGCTCCTGGAGGACGGCCGTATCCCGGTCATCTCCTCCATCGCGCGCTCCGCCGACGACAACCATGTCTACAACGTCAACGCCGACACCGCCGCGGCCGCGCTCGCCGCCGCGCTCGGGGCCGAGACGCTGATGGTCCTCACCGATGTCGAGGGCCTCTACGAGGACTGGCCGAACAGCGACGAAGTGATCAGCCGGCTCACCGCCACCCAGCTGGAGAAGCTGCTGCCCGACCTCTCCAGCGGCATGGTCCCCAAGATGGAGGGCTGTCTGCACGCCGTGCGCAACGGGGTCAACACCGCGCGCGTGATCGACGGCCGGGTCCAGCACTCGATCCTGCTGGAGATCTTCACCGACGAGGGCATCGGCACGATGGTCGTGCCCGACGGACAGGTACCGCTGGAGGGGGAGTCATGAGCAACGAGGAGCTCACGCAACGCTGGCAGGGCGTGATGGCGGACAACTACGGCACGCCGAGGCTGTCCCTCGTCCGCGGCCGGGGAGCGAAGGTCTGGGACGCGGACGGCACCGAGTACACCGACTTCGTGGGTGGCATTGCCGTGAACGCGCTCGGCCACGCCCACCCCGCCGTCGTCGAGGCCGTCTCCCGGCAGATCGCCTCCCTCGGCCATGTCTCCAACCTCTATGTCGCCGAGCCTCCCGTCGCACTCGCCGAGCGGCTGATCCAGCTCTTCGGCCGTCCCGGCCGCGTCTTCTTCTGCAACTCGGGAGCGGAGGCCAACGAAGCCGCCTTCAAGATCGGCCGGCTGACGGGGCGTACGCACATGGTCGCCACCGACGGCGGCTTCCACGGCCGCACGATGGGCTCCCTCGCCCTCACCGGCCAGCCGGGCAAGCGGGAGCCGTTCCTGCCGCTGCCGGGAGACGTCACACACGTTCCGTACGGCGATGCCGAGGCGCTGCGGGCCCAGGTCACCGAAGAGACCGCGCTGGTCGTCATCGAGCCGATCCAGGGCGAGAACGGCGTGGTCGTCCCGCCCAAGGGCTATCTGGAGGCCGCCCGGGAAATCACCCGGGCCACCGGCACGCTGCTCGTCCTCGACGAGGTCCAGACGGGTATCGGGCGGACCGGCCACTGGTTCGAGTACCAGGCGCACCAGGGCGTGGAGCCCGATGTCGTCACGCTGGCCAAGGGGCTTGGCGGCGGGCTCCCGATCGGCGCGAGCGTCGCCTTCGGCCCGGCCGCGGATCTGCTCCGGCCCGGCCAGCACGGCACGACGTTCGGCGGCAACCCGGTCGCCTGCGCGGCCGGACTCGCCGTGCTCGACACCCTCGCGGCCGACGGAGTCCTCGACGCTGTGAAGCGCCTCGGCGAGAAACTGCGCGACGGAATCGAGGGCGCCGGCGGCAAGCACAGGCACCCGCTGGTCTCCCATGTCCGTGGCGCGGGCCTGCTGCTGGGTATCGTGCTCACCGAGTCCCTCGCACCGAAGGTGCAGCAGGCGGCTCAGGATGCCGGATTCCTGGTGAACGCTCCTGCCCCCGATGTCGTACGGCTCATGCCGCCGCTGATCATCGGTGACGCGGAAGTGGACGCGTTCCTCCAGGCGCTTCCGGGCATCCTCGACGGTGTGTACGGGGAAGGACGATCCGGGGAATGAGACGACGACGATGACCGAGGCGCAGGACACCGAGCACGGCGGGCCCTCCGTACCGCAGACCCGCACGGCTCGCCACCGCCGGATCGTGGACATCCTCAACCGGCAGCCGGTGCGCTCGCAGAGCCAGCTGGCGAAGCTCCTCGCGGACAACGGACTGAGCGTCACCCAGGCGACGCTCTCCCGCGACCTCGACGAGCTCGGCGCGGTGAAGCTCCGCAACACCGGCGGTGAGCTGATCTACGCGGTGCCCAGCGAGGGCGGCTTCCGCACCCCGCAGGCGCCGCTCGGCGAGTCGGCCAAGGAGGAGCGCATGCGGCGTCTCTCGGCCGAACTGCTCATCTCCGCCGAGGCCTCCGCCAACCTCGTGGTGCTGCGTACGCCTCCGGGCGCTGCCCAGTTCCTCGCCTCGGCCATCGACCAGGCCGAACTGCACGACATCCTGGGCACGATCGCGGGCGACGACACGCTGATGCTGATCAGCCGCGACCCGGCGGGCGGTCAGGCGCTCGCGGACCATCTGCTGCGCCTGGCCCAGAACGACCGCTGAGGCCGGCGGCGGTCCGGCCGAGCGCCGCCGTCCCGTCGTCAGGCAGTCAACTTCGCCGTGTGGCGGGCGAATCCGCTGGTCTGCCAGGTGCTGCCGTCGGCGTTGACCGCGAAGCCCTCGGTATCGGGCAGCTCCTCCAGCCAGTCGCGGGCCCGCCCGCCCATGGCGTACGCGGCGGTCGCCCGCGCGTCGGCGTGGGTCAGCCCCGGGCAGACGACGGTCATCGACGCCGTGACCTCGGTGGGTGGCCGACGGGTGTGCGGGTCGAGAATGTGGCAGCCGCGCTCGGCCGGGCCCGAAGTGGCGACGGCGAGGCGCTCGTCGGCCTCGATCACCGTGACAAGCTCGCCCGGGTGCAGTGGGTCACTGACGCCCACCCGCCAGGGGCCGCCGTGCAGTTGGATGTCGCCCCCTCCGTTGAGGCAGACCGAATCCGCACCCGACGAGGCGAGCATGCGGACCGCGCACTCCACCGCCCAGCCCTTGACCAGACCTGTCGGATCCGTCTCTCCGGCGTAGTGGGCGGTGAACCAGCCGTCGCTCTCCCGCTCCGCGTCCATGCACAGATCGAGCACTTCGGAGACCTCGGTGACGCACTCTCCGAGTGAGAGTTCGCCGCGGGCGAGCCGGCTGAGCTGGCTGCCCTGACGGTACGTCGAGAAGATCTCGTCCACACGGTGCAGACCGGCCACGGCGGCGGCGAGCCCGGCGCGCACCCTGGGAGAGCCGCTGCTGTCGGCGACACGGATGTCGAACGAGAAGACCGTGCCCATGGAGTGCTCGACATGGCGCAGACGTTCCTGGCGGCCGGGCATCACAGCCCCGCTTTGTCGAGTGCGCTCTGCAGGGACTTGATGTAGCCCTCGCTGGTGTAGCTGGCGCCGGAGACGGCGTCGATCTGTGCGCTCTGTGCCGTGACCGCTGCCTGGTTCAATTTAGGCACGGCGTCGGCGGCGATCCGTCGGCTGTTGGCGTCGGTGGAAGGTGCCTTGACGGCTTCGGCCGCGGTGACCTTGCCGCCGCTGACGGTGATCCGGACCTGCACCGGGCCGTACTGGGTGTCGGCCACGTCGCCGAGGACGGTCTTCGCCGCCGGGGCGCCGCCGGAACCGGAACCCGAGCCCGCAGCGGAACCCGAGCTCCCTCCGGGCTGCGCGGGCTGCGCCCCTGCCCCGGCCTGCGCGCCGGACGCGTCGCTGCCGGAACCCCCGGCACCGGAGCCCGCCGCCGCCCCCGCGGTTCCGGCCTTGTCGAGTGCGCTCTGCAGGGACTTGATGTAGCCCTCGCTGGTGTAGCTGGCCCCGGAAACCGCGTCGATCTGCGCGCTCTGCGCCGTCATCACGGCCTGGTTGAGCTTGGGGATCGCGCCGTCGGCGATCTGCCGGCTCCTGGGGTCCGCGCTGGGCGCCTTCACCGCCTGTGCCCCGGTGATTCTGCCGCCGCTGAGGGTGAGCTGGACCTGGACGTCGCCGTACTGCGTGCCCGCGACATCACCGAGCACTGTCCTGCTCCCCGCGGCCCCGGCCCCGTTCCCGGCGGAGGCCGAGCCGGTGGGCGGCACCTGAGAGCCGGCTTGCGACGCCCCCGCCACGGTGTTTCCCGGTTGCTTCAGTGCGAGCAGCAGGACGACACCCGACACGGTGGCGGCGGCGCCGATCATGATCCGGCGAAGCGGATGTTTCCTCTTCAAGGACGGCCTCACATCTCGAAGGACTCGTGGTGGATCCGGCGGGACGGTACTCCTGCTTCACGCAGTGCCTGGTAGGACTCCTCGGCGAGGCCGGGCGGCCCACAGAGATAGACGTCGTGCTCGTCGATATCGGGCAGCACCTCCGCCAGCCGCTCGGCGGTGATCTCGGGCCTGGCCCCGTCGGGGCCGTTCACCGCGTACATCAGCTGTGCGTCCCGGCGCTCGGCGATCTGCTGCAGCTCGCTCCAGAGCGCCAGGTCCTGCTTGTTGCTGGCCCGGTAGAGCAGTGTCAGGTCGCCCGGCCCGCCCGGCAGCGTCTCGAACAGCGCCCTCAGCGGGGTGATCCCGGCGCCGCCCGCGATCAGCAGCACCTTGTTGCGGCTCCGGCGGCCTGCGGTCATGGCTCCGTACGGTCCCTCCGCCCAGACCCGTGTTCCCGGCTCCAGGCGGGACAGGGCCGTGCTGTGTTTGCCGACCGCCTTGACGGTGATACGCATCAGAGTGGGGCGGGGCGCGGCGGAGAGCGAGTACGGATTGGCGCTCCAGCGCAGCCCCTTGGTGAGGAACCGCCACCGGAAGAACTGGCCCGCCTCGGCGCCGAGCCGGTGCAGCCGTCGCCCGGTGATCAGCACGGAGACCACACCGGGTGCCTCGTCCACGGTCGACTCGACCCGCATCCGGTGCCAGAGATTGAGCCGGACGGGGGACAGGACGCGGTACCAGAGCAGCAGCGCGCCGACCGCTCCGTACAGCACGTACCAGACGGTGCGCACCGCCGGGTTCGCCACGAACTCGGCACCTGTCGCCAGCTGGTGCCAGAAGGTCAGATACACCGCGACATAGGTGAGGAGGTGCAGGTAGTACCACGTCTCGTACGCCATCCGCCGGCGTACCGCCCCGGCCGAGACGAAGCCGATGAGCAGCAGGAGCCCGGTGCCGATCGCCGCCTTGATCATTTCGGGGAAGTCGACGACGACGGTGACGGTCTGCTCCACGAGTCCGGTGCGGGCCTGGACGGCGTATCCCCAGACGGTCAGCACGACATGCGTGACGATCAGACTGATCGCGTAGCGGCCGCTCATCGCGTGCCAGCGGGTCACCCGGTCGGAACCCACCCGCCGTTCCAGCGCCGGAACGCGTGCCATCAGCAGCACCACCAGTGCGATCGTGTATCCGCCCAGCAGACCGGTGATCCTGCCGGCACCGATCAGCCACTCGGCGGTGCTCATGTGCACCACCGCCGTGTTCTGCCACCACAGGGACAGCACGGCCACCGCCCCGGCCCAGGTGACGGCCAGCAGCGCCACCGCAGGGTCACGCCGGGGGCGGATCGCCCGCATGGTCTGGCGCCTTGCGGCCCGACCGCTCTGCAACATCGCCACGACTGCTCCTCGGCTGTACCTCTTTCGCGTACGGGGATACGCATGCGAGGCGCGCGGAGTTCAATTCGAGGGACGCTTGTGCAATCCGTGAGCCGGCCGGCCCGGTCAGTAGCGCGTGACGGCCGTGGTGCCGGAGGCTGTTCCGATCGCGATATGCGGCCGGCGGCCGGGCTGGACCCAGGCCAGGATCCGGCGCATCGCGGCGTCCGGAACCGACACACAACCGGCCGTCGCGCCAAGGCCGTTGACATGCAGGAAGATCCCGGCGCCCCGACCGCGCACCGGACGGTCGTAGTTGAAGCCGATGACCAGGGCCCGGGCGTACTGCGTCGCGTATGTGACCAGGTGTTCGGACTCGGCCGCCCGGCAGTCGGCGGGCAGCCCCTCCACCCAGCGGTTGTACGCGTCGGATCCGTTGTCCTGGCACCACCAGGACTGCTCCGTCACCCGGCGGTACGGGTAGTCGGTCCAGGCGGCAGCGTTGCTGGTCCCGAACGCGTACGGCAGGCCGTACAGCCCGGTCGGAGTGGTGAGGGTGCCCTGCTTCCGGCTGCCGCCCTCGGCCAGGCCGTTCGCACCGAACCGGGCCGCCGCCGAGCCCGCCGCCACCCACCGCCCGTCGCGGCGCCGGTCCCACCAGGTGACACTGCCCGTGGTGGAACCGGTGCCCGGGGCCTCGGCGGTGATCAGCTGGGTGCCGTCGCCGGTGTCGGCCATCCGCTCGGGGAGCGTGACCGCGCGGCCGGGTACGGCCGCGACCGTACCGGCGGTGAGCAGCAGCAGAACGGAGCCGAGCGCGAGTCCGGGGCGCATGGTTCATGACCGTACGCGCGGCCCGGGGGGTGCGCCGCCCGGACTGCGCCGTACGCGCACCCGGCCACTGGCCGGGGTCAGTCCGTACGCGCGGGTCAGTCCGTACGCGCGGGGAGGGGGAGCGGCAGCGCCGGCAGCCCGTCCAGGCTCACCCCGACGTGCTCCTTCTTCTCGCAGTACGCGGCGAACTCCTCGTCCGACTTACGGCCGAAGTGCTCCGCGTGCTGCGTGCGCTCCTCCCGGTACTCCATGAAGGGCACGGCGAAGCCGCAGGCGTCGCTGATCCGCTGCGCGTGGATGACGATGATCGCGCGGGCGCTCGGCCCGTCGACCTGCTCGAAGCGCGGGATGAAATCGCTCCAGCGCGGGTCGTCCCGGAAGATCGCCTCACCGCTGCCGTGCACCCGCAGCACTTTGGGCGGGCCGGTGAACGCGCACCACATCAGCGTGATGCGTCCGTTCCCTTCCTCGCGGAGGTGGGCGATGGTCTCTGCGCCGCTGCCGCCGAAGTCGAGATAGGCGAGGGTCAGCTCGTCGATGACGACGAGCGTGCCGCTGCGGCCCTTGGGGGAGAGGTTGATATGCCCCTCGCCGCCGAGTGGGGCGGTGGCGGTGAAGAAGACGGGCTGTTGCTCGATGAAGCTGCGGATACGGCCTTCTATTCGTTCGTAGCGCTGTCCCATACGGGGATTATCCGCGGTGATCGATCACCCGCCGTGCTCCGTACGGACCGCGTTGACAAAACATACGGAGGACTGCATAGTTATACCCATCACCGAATGCATCGTAAGGAGAAACCAGTGACCGAGCGCGTCGTACTCGCCTATTCGGGCGGTCTGGACACCTCCGTCGCCATCGGCTGGATCGCCGAGGAGACGGGCGCCGAGGTCATCGCCGTTGCCGTGGACGTCGGCCAGGGCGGCGAGGACCTGGACGTCATCCGCAAGCGCGCGCTCGCCTGCGGTGCCGTCGAGGCCGAGGTCGCCGACGCCAAGGATGAGTTCGCCGACGAGTACTGCCTCCCGGCGATCAAGGCCAACGCCCTGTACATGGACCGCTACCCGCTGGTCTCCGCCCTCTCCCGGCCGACGATCGTCAAGCACCTCGTCGCCGCCGCCAGGAAGCACAACGCCGGCATCGTCGCCCACGGCTGCACCGGCAAGGGCAATGACCAGGTGCGGTTCGAGGCCGGTATCTCCGCGCTCGGCCCCGATCTGAAGTGCATCGCGCCGGTCCGTGACTACGCGATGACCCGGGACAAGGCGATCGCCTTCTGCGAGGAGAAGCAGCTCCCGATCGCGACCACCAAGAAGTCGCCGTACTCCATCGACCAGAACGTCTTCGGGCGGGCTGTCGAGACCGGCTTCCTGGAGGACATCTGGAACGGGCCGATCGAGGACATCTACGAGTACACCTCGAACCCGGCCGTGCAGCGCGAGGCCGACGAGGTCGTCATCTCCTTCAAGGAGGGCGTGCCGGTTGCCATCGACGGCAAGCCTGTCACCGTCCTGCAGGCGATCCAGCAGCTCAACGACCGGGCCGGCGCGCAGGGCATCGGCCGGATCGACATGGTCGAGGACCGTCTTGTCGGCATCAAGTCCCGTGAGGTGTACGAGGCTCCGGGCGCGATCGCGCTGATCACCGCCCACCAGGAGCTGGAGAACGTCACGGTCGAGCGCGAGCTGGCCCGCTACAAGCGGCAGGTCGAGCAGCGCTGGGGCGAGATGGTCTACGACGGCCTGTGGTTCTCCCCCCTCAAGCGCGCCCTGGACGGCTTCATCAACGAGGCCAACCAGCACGTCACCGGTGACATCCGGATGACCCTGCAGGGCGGCCGCGCCGTCGTCACCGGCCGGAAGTCCGAGGAGTCGCTGTACGACTTCAACCTGGCGACGTACGACTCGGGCGACACGTTCGACCAGTCGAAGGCGCAGGGCTTCATCGAGATCTTCGGCCTGTCGTCGAAGATCGCGGCGCGGCGCGACCTCGCCTGATTCGATAGGCGTACGACAGCCGCCTCCCCGTTCCTCCGCGGCGGGGCGGTGGTCCCCCCCAGGCCCGCAGGGGCCCCGGGGGCGCACATCCACCCTCCTGAGGAGCTTCAGCTGTGAGCAGCAACAACGGTGACGTACGGCTCTGGGGCGGCCGTTTCGCCGACGGTCCGGCCGAGGCGCTGGCCAAGTTGTCGGCGTCGGTCCACTTCGACTGGCGGCTCGCGCCGTACGACATCGCCGGCTCCCGCGCCCACGCGCGGGCGCTTCACGTGGCCGGCCTGCTCACCGAGGACGAGTTGACGCGGATGCTGGCCGGTCTCGGCCGGCTCGAAGCCGATGTCGCCGACGGCTCCTTCGTCGGCACGATCGCCGACGAGGACGTCCACACCGCGCTGGAGCGTGGTCTGCTGGAGCGCCTCGGCGCGGACCTCGGCGGCAAGCTGCGGGCGGGGCGGTCCAGGAACGACCAGGTCGCGACGCTCTTCCGGATGTATCTGCGGGACCACGCCCGGATCATCGGCAGCCTGATCGCCGAACTCCAGGACGCGCTGGTCGGCCTTGCCGAGGCGCACCCGGACGTTGCCATGCCCGGCCGTACACACCTCCAGCACGCCCAGCCCGTGCTCTTCGCCCACCATGTCCTCGCCCATGTCCAGTCCCTCTCCCGGGACGCGGAGCGGTTGCGGCAGTGGGACGAACGCACGGCGGTCTCCCCGTACGGATCGGGCGCCCTGGCCGGATCGTCGCTGGGCCTCGACCCGGAGGCGGTCGCCGCGGACCTCGGATTCGAGCACGGCAGCGCGGGCAACTCCATCGACGGCACGGCCTCCCGTGACTTCGTCGCGGAGTTCGCCTTCATCACCGCGATGATCGGCGTGAACCTCTCCCGGATCGCGGAGGAGGTCATCATCTGGAACACGAAGGAGTTCTCCTTCGTCACCCTGCACGACGCCTTCTCGACCGGGTCGTCGATCATGCCCCAGAAGAAGAACCCGGACATCGCGGAGCTGGCGCGCGGCAAGTCCGGCCGGCTCATCGGCAATCTGACCGGTCTGCTGGCGACGCTGAAGGCGCTGCCGCTCGCGTACAACCGCGACCTCCAGGAGGACAAGGAGCCGGTCTTCGACTCCTGCGACCAGCTCGAGGTCCTGCTCCCGGCCTTCACCGGGATGATGGCGACACTGACGGTCAACCGGGAGCGGATGGAGGAGCTGGCCCCGGCCGGTTTCTCGCTCGCGACGGACATCGCGGAGTGGCTGGTGAAGCAGGGCGTGCCGTTCCGAGTGGCGCACGAGGTCGCCGGCGAGTGCGTCAAGGAGTGTGAGGCGCACGGCATCGAACTGGACCAGCTCACCGACGCACAGTTCGCGGGCATCTCCGAGCACCTCACGCCCGAGGTGCGCACGGTCCTGAATGTCCACGGCGCGCTGGCTTCCCGGAGCGGCCGAGGCGGTACGGCCCCTTCGGCGGTCGCCGCCCAACTGGCCGAGGTCAAGGCCGACCTGGCCGTGCAGCACGCCTGGGCCACGGCGAAGAAGTAGGCGTCGCCACGGCGCCGCCGCCCGGTCGGCGAGCGCGTCGAAGTCCGGGCCGGAGCCGTCCGGCCCTCTGGTCGACGCGCGGCAACAGGGCGGCGGCCCACTGCTGTTGTGCGAAGGTCCCTGGCCGCGATGTCGTCGTCGATCCGGGCGAACGGCCACTCCGCCGCGTGCTCCAGGAAGTCGTCACCCGAAAGCACTGCATCTTCCGGAAGGTCCCGCGAGGGGCCTTTCCGTGCGTCTCGGGCCAGTCGTTGTACGGCAGTGCGGGCAGGCCGAGGTGAGGCCGCCCTGGTTCACCCCGTCCCACTAATGAGACATTCATGTCTCATGTGGGTTATGGTTGTCTCATGACAGTCGACCGCGAACAGGTTCTGCGTACCGCCGCCGCCCTGCTCTCCCGTAAAGCGACCGCCACCATGGACGAGGTGGCCCGGGCCGCGGGTATCGGGCGCGCCACCCTGCACCGGCACTTCGCCGGGCGGCACTCCCTTGTCAAGGCCCTCGAAGACCTCGGCATCCAGGAGTTCGAGGCGGCCCTCGACGCAGCCCGGCTCGACGACGGCACCGCCGAGGACGCGCTGCGGCGGCTCGTCGCCGAAGTGGAGCCCGCCGCCCCGCTGCTCGCCTTCCTCGTCACCGAGAACCAGCTCTTCGAGGGCGACCAGGTGAACGAGGGCTGGAACCGCCTCGACGCCCGTGTCTCCGCGCTCTTCCGGCGGGGGCAGGAGCAGGGCGAGTTCCGTATCGACCTCACGCCCGCCTGGCTGACCGAAGCCCTCTACGGGCTTGTCGGCTCCGGCGCCTGGTCGGTGCAGGAGGGGCGAGTCGCTGCCAAGGACTTCCAGTACATGATCGTCGAGCTGCTGCTCGGCGGCGCACGACGGAGCGTGAGGGAATGACCTGTACCGACCGGCAGACGACGCAGAGCGGATCGGTACGCAGTCCCGGCCGCTGGCTCGCGCTGGCCGTCCTCGTCCTCGCCGTGCTGCTGGTCGCGGTCGACGCGACCGTGCTCGGGCTCGCGACGCCGTTCCTCAGCGAGGACCTGCAGCCCACCGGCACCCAGCTGCTCTGGATCGGCGACGTCTACTCGTTCATCATCGCCGGACTGCTCGTCTCGATGGGCAGCCTCGGCGACCGTATCGGCCGCAAGAAGCTGCTGCTGATCGGTGCGGTCGCGTTCGGCGCGGTCTCCGTCCTCAACGCATACGCCACGAGCCCGGAGATGATGATCCTCGCGCGGGCCCTGCTCGGTGTCGCGGGCGCCACCCTGATGCCGTCCACGCTCGCGCTGATCCGCAATATCTTCCACGACCCCAAGGAACGCAGCCTGGCGGTCGGCATCTGGGGCGCGGCGGCCTCCGCGGGCGCCGCGGTCGGACCTGTCGTCGGCGGCTTCCTGCTGGAGAACTTCTGGTGGGGCTCGGTCTTCCTGATCAACCTGCCCGTGATGGCGGTACTGGTACTGGTCGGCATCAAGCTGCTGCCGGAGTCCCGCGACCCCAACCCCGGCCCCTGGGACCTGATCAGCGTCGGCCTCTCGCTGATCGGCATGGTCAGCATCGTCTACGCCGTCAAGGAGACGGCGGTGCACGGGTTCCGCTTTGACATCGCGGCAGCCGCGGTCATCGGACTGGCAGCTCTGTACTGGTTCGCCCGGCGGCAGCTGACACTCGACTCGCCACTGCTGGACATGCGGCTCTTCCACCACCGCGGCTTCTCCGGCGCGGTCCTCGCCGATCTACTGACCATTCTCGGCCTGTCCGGCCTGGTCTTCTTCCTCTCGCAGTTCCTGCAACTGGTGCAGATGCGCTCGCCGTTGGAGGCGGGACTGATCGAACTGCCCGCCGCGATCGGCGCGGTGGGAGCGGGCCTGCTGGCCGGCCATCTCGCCCGCAGAGCCTCCGTACGCAGCGCGGTGTCCAGCGGACTGACGGCGGTCGGACTCGCACTCGCGGCCTGTACGGCGATCACCGCGTCCACCGGGGTCGTGGCGCTCGGCATCGCCCTGTTCATCGGCGGTGTCGGAGCGGGTCTCGCCTTCACCGTGACCGCGGACGTCATCCTCTCCAGCGTGCCCAAGGAGCAGGCGGGCGCGGCCTCCGCGGTGTCGGAGACGGCGTACGAGCTGGGCGCGGCGCTCGGCATCGCCCTGCTCGGTTCCATCGTGACCGGCATCTACCGCGGCTTCACCGCCCCGCCGGGCATTCCCGCCGAGGCGGCAGCGTCGGCGCACGACTCACTCGGCGGCGCGGTCGAGTCGGCCAAGGACCTGCCGCAGGATCAGGGCGCGGCGATGCTGTCGGCCGCGCAGGACGCCTTCACCGACGGCTTCCAGACGGCGGCCGCCATCGGCGCGGCCGTACTCTTCGCGACGGCCGTCGCGGCGTGGTTCATGCTGCGGGGCCAGAAGCTCGAGGAAGGCCTCGAGCACCCGTAAGGTCCCGAGCGCCGGTCGAGCACCCGCAAGGCCACCCGAGGGGCCTCGAAATTTCCGTCGGACAGACGGCGGCCATAAGGGTGAGCGACAACGGGAGAAGGGCCGGACCCCGTGGGGTCCGGCCCTTCTCCCAACCTCGCGCTACCCCGGAGCCACCGGCTCAGGCCGCCTTCGCCTTCGTCGCGTACATGTCCACGTACTCCTGGCCCGACAGCTCCATGACCTCGGTCATCACCGAGTCCGTCACCGCGCGCAGCACATAGCGGTCGCGGTCCATGCCGTCGTACCGCGAGAACTCCATCGGCTCACCGAAACGGACCGTCACGCGGCCCGGCCGCGGCAGACCGGCGCCGCCCGGCTGCAGCTTGTCGGTGCCGATCATCGCGAACGGAACCACGGGCGCGCCGGTCATCAGCGTGAGCCGCGCGATACCCGTACGGCCCCGGTAGAGCCGTCCGTCGGGGGAGCGGGTGCCCTCCGGGTAGATGCCGAAGATCTTGCCCTCCTCCAGCACCCGGCGGCCGGTCATCAGCGCTGCCACACCGCCGTTGGCACCGTCGCGGTCCACCGGGATCATGCCGCAGCCCGTGAAGAACCAGGCCATCAGCCGGCCCTTGACGCCCTTGCCCGTGACGTACTCGTCCTTGCCGATGAAGTACACCGGACGGGCGCAGACCAGCGGAAGGATCATCGAGTCGATGAACGTGAGGTGGTTTCCGGCGAGGATCACCGGCCCCGTCCCCGGGATGTTCCCGGCACCTTCCACCCGTGGGCGGAACATCAGGCGCAGGAACGGTCCTAGCACTGCCTTGATGAGCGACAAGCGGGACAACGGGTCCTCCGTGTCATGTGCGGGTGTCGTGGGGGCGGACGTAGCGGCGGCGAAGTCTCTGCAGGTGAGGACGATACTCGTGGGTCACACCTGATCGCACATCGGGTTCATCGATCGGATACGCAGTGTTGACGTGTGTTTCCACTGCGTTCGTCCAGGCTCTGCCGTATGTAAGGCGTAGCTGCTTAACATCGGGCGTCGCTTGACAGGTGCGGGACATCACACGGAGGACATCGATGACACAGGGTGCGGACAGGGGTCCCGGGCGTCGGAGCGTAGTGGGAGCGGCGATGCTCGGCACGGCCGCCATCGGGCTCGGCTCCACGGCAGCACGGGCGGACGAGCGCAATAGCGGACATGCTTCGTACAGGGACCTGCCCTGCCCGACGATCATCGCCCACCGCGGCGCCAGTGGCTACCGCCCCGAACACACTCTCGGCTCATACCAGCTGGCCCTCGACATGGGCGCGCATGTCATCGAGCAGGATCTGGTGCCTACCAGCGACGGTCACCTCGTATGCCGTCACGAGAACGACATCACAGGCACGACGGACGTCGCGGCCCACCCGGAGTTCGCGTCCCGCAGGACCACCAAGTCCGTCGACGGCGTCAGCCTCACCGGCTGGTTCACCGAGGACTTCACGCTCGCCGAGCTGAAGACACTGCGCGCCAAGGAGCGGATCCCCGCCAACCGCCAGGAGAACACGCTCTACGACGGCCGCTGGGCGATACCCACCTTCGAGGAGGTGCTGCGCTGGGCCGAGAAGGAGGGCCATCGGCGCGGCCGTCCCGTCTGGCTCCATGTCGAGACCAAGCACCCCACCTACTTCCGGGGGCTCGGGCTCGGACTCGAGGAGCGACTGGCCAAGCTTCTGCGCCGGTACGGACGCGACCGCCGCAACTCCCCCGTGTTTCTCCAGTCGTTCGAGCCGAGCAGCATCCAGCGGCTGGCCGGGCTCGTCGACTCGCCGCGCGTCGTCCTGCTGTCGGCCGCGAACACCCGCCCCTGGGACTTCGTCCAGGCGGGCGACCCGCGCACCGTGGCCGATCTCGTCAAGCCCGATGGCCTGACGTGGATCGCGTCGTACGCGCAGGGCATCGGCCCGACCCTCGACCTGATCATCCCGAAGGAGGCGAACGGCAAGCTGGGCACGCCGACGTCACTGGTGCGCGACGCGCACGCCAAGGACCTGATCCTGCACCCGTACACGATGCGCAACGAGAACACCTTCCTGCCCGCCGACTTCCGGCGCGGCACCGACCCGAACGCATACGGCGACGCCTTCGGCGCCTTCAAGGTCTACTTCGAGACCGGCATCGACGGCATCTTCACCGACAACTCGGACACGGGACTGCTGGCCGCGGCCGACTTCCGCGGCTGACGCACAGGCGACCGCCGGCCCGCTCGAACGGGTGACTGTGCCGTCGCACGGCAACCGCCGCCGTGCGACGGCACGTCCCGCCGGGCATGAGGCTTCTCGAAGACACCCCCGCCCATGTGGTCCGCGCGCTGCGCCCGCTGGTGAGCGCCGAGGCCACGGCCGAGGCGCCGGGCACCGCGATGGAGGCGGGTGACCTCGAACAGGCCGTCTGGGTGCGGCTGCTCGAGCGGCTCGACGGGGACGGTCCGCCGCCGGACGCCGCTCGCTGGGTCAAATCGGCCGTGCGAGCGGAGGCGCGCCGCGCCCGGCGGACGGCCGCCCGTGAACTCCCGTACGGCCAGGAGCCCTCCGCCGACCCGGCCGGCAGCCCCGAATGCACCGCGCTCCGGGCCGAGCGGCGCCTCTCGTTGCGGGCCGCCGTCGCGCGCACGCCGGGGAACTGCCCGCGGCTGCTCACCGCGATGCTGTCCCCGGACGACCCGACCTACCGGGAAATCGCAGGGACGTTGGGAATCTCACAAGGCAGTCTGGGACCGATGCGTTCCCGCTGCCTGGGATGCCTGCGCAGAATGCTGACGGCAGAGGTTGGCGCTCCTGAACACGGGGGAAAGGAGCGGTAGACAACCGGCGGACAGGTGAGCGGGAGGCATGCACACATGGGCATGAGCGTGACCATCTCAGCGGCAGCGGCGCAGGACGCGGAGCACATCCTCAAGCTGCAGTATCTGTGCTACCAGAGCGAGGCCGAGCTCTACGGCGACTACGGAATCGAGCCGCTCACCCAGTCCCTCGAGAGCCTGCGGGCCGAAATAGCACAGGGCCACGCCCTGGTGGCGCGGCTGGGTGACGAGGTGGTGGCTTCCGTACGCGGCAGGGTCGACGAGGGCGGCACCGCCCGTATCGCCAAGCTCATCGTCCATCCGCGGATGCAGCGCCACGGCCTGGGCGGGCGACTGCTGGACGCGATCGAGGAGCGCTTCGCCGGGGAGCCGGCCGCCAGGCGGTTCCAGCTCTTCACCGGCCATCGCAGCGACGGCAATCTGCGGTTGTACCGCAGCCGCGGCTATGTGCAGGTGTCCAGCGAGCAGGTCGGCCCGCGGCTCATAGTCGTCACGCTGGAGAAGGAGTCCGCCGCGCGCGCGTATGTCACCAGGGCGTAGGGGGCCGGCCCTTCGGGCGACGGCGCTACTTCCGGAACACGCCCCGGCCGCCCCGGCCGGCGGGTTGCGCCGCGTCCGTACGGGACCGGCGCAGCCAGAGCATTCCGGTGATCGGCAGCACGACCGGGATGAAGAGGTAGCCCATGCCGTACGCCGACCAGACCGTCGAGTCCGGGAAGGCGGACGGTTCCACCACCGTCCAGGTCCCGACGACCAGTACGCCCGCGAGCTCGGCGGCGCAGCACACCAGCGCCGCCCTGCGGGCCGTCTCCCCGCCGCGCACGAGGGTGTACGTGATGAACGCGTACACCACGGCCGCGACGGCGGAGAGCGTGTGGGCGAGCGGTGCCGAGTCGTAGTCGGTGAGGATCTGGTAGACCGAGCGCGACACCGCGCCCACCGACATCACGCCGTACAGCCAGAGCAGCAGGAGTCCGGGTCCCTGGACGAGTCGGGTCCGCTGCTTCGGCTGCTTCGTCTGCTGCGCTCCGGTGCCGGGCTCGGCCATCGTCAGCCTCCCCAGATGTCGTAGAGCCGTACTTCGAGCACTGCCAGGACCACCGCGCCGGCCGCGACGGTCGCCGAGCCCCAGCGGGTCCGCTCGGCGAGCGACAGGAAGCCCGCCGCCGGTACCGCGGCGAACGAGCCGATCAGATACGCGATGAAGATCGCGGTGCCCTCCTGCGCCTTCTCGCCGCGCGACAGCTGCACGATCCCGACCGCCAGTTGCGCGAGCGCCAGCACCGACACCACGGCCATGCCGATGAAGTGCCAGTCCTTTGTGGGCTGGTCGCGGCAGGTGGCGAAACCGCACCAGGCGGCGAGGGCGAGCGCGGTCACGGCGACCGCGACCGTCAGGGCGTCAAGCATGGACCCGAGAGTATTACGGGCCAAAAGGCCCGATGCGCGCGGCCCCGTGCGGCCCCGTATGGTCGACGCCCATGAAGATCCTCCACGCCGATGCTCTGCTGTTCGACAATGACGGAACGCTCGTCTCCTCGATGGAGTCCGTCGACCGATGCTGGGCAATCTGGGCGCGGGAGTACGGAATCACGGCGGAGGACTTCGCCCGCGTCGAACTCCACGGCCGCCCCGCGGTGGAGATAGCGGCCGATCTGCTGCCCGCGGACGCGGTGCGCGACGCCCTGGCCCGTATCGAGCAGCTCGAGGTCGAGGACGTGGCCGGCGGGGTCGTACTGCTGCCCGGCACCGCGGAACTGCTGGCGCGGCTGCCCGCGGACCGCTGGGCCGTGGTCACCTCCGCCACCCGGCGGCTTGCCGAGGCCCGGCTCGAAGAGGTCGGTATCCGGCCCAAGAACTTGATCGCCGCCGACGACATCACGCGCGGCAAGCCCGATCCGGAGCCCTATCTGCTCGCTGCGCGCCGGCTCGGCGTGGATCCGGCGCGCTGCGTCGTCTTCGAGGACGCGCCGGCGGGGCTGACCGCGGGGCGCGCCGCCGGTATGCGGACCGTGGCCTTGGCCACAACCCACCCGCGTTCCGAGCTCGTCGCCGATGTCGTCGTGCGCGACCTCTCGGCCGTGTCTGTGCAGGCCGGCGGCGGGGGAGTGGAGATCACCGCCGTGGAATGAGCCCGTCCGAATGCTGTATCAAGGGTGTCCGCTATTCGGACAGCCCTGATCGCTCGGCAGGCACGTCTGCTTTACTTGCCGACATGACCAGGACGAGCAGCCGCACTCTTGCGACCGAGGCGAACATGACGCCCGGTGCTCGTTGTCTGTGTCGAATGTGCGCCAACTGAGGGCCCCTGCCTGAGCCTCGCGCCCCGAAGCGAGACCGACAGCCGCGCCGAATCCGATCTTCCGCCTGGAACACATCGGACCGAGCTGCCCCGCGCACGCGTTGCTCCCCGGCCACAAGCCGAATCAGCCGCACCGCGCACGGCTGTCCAAACCCGAATGCCCCGTGCCCGGCGGACACCGCGCCGCGCACTCGACAGTGACGGAAACCCCTGTGATCACCACTACGGGCCTGACGAAAATTTACCGGGCTCACCATTCGCGAGGCCGCGAGGTCACCGCTCTGGACGGCGTCGACCTGCACGTCCGCGAGGGCGAGGTCTTCGGAGTCATCGGCCAGAGCGGCGCCGGCAAGTCTTCGCTCATCCGCTGCGTGAACCTGCTGGAGCGCCCCACCGCCGGCACCGTGACCGTCGCCGGCCAGGACCTCACCGCGCTGGCCGGACGCGGCCGCCGGGCCGGCAAGGAACTGCGCGAGGCGCGCAGCCGTATCGGCATGGTCTTCCAGCACTTCAACCTGCTGTCCTCGCGCAGCGTCAAGGACAACATCGAACTGCCGCTGGAGATCCTCGGGATCTCCGGCGCCGAGCGCTCCCGCAAGGCACTCGAGCTGCTCGATCTGGTGGGCCTCGCCGACAAGGCGAAGGCGTACCCCGGACAGCTCTCCGGCGGACAGAAGCAGCGTGTCGGCATCGCCCGCGCACTCGCCGGCGACCCGAAGGTGCTGCTCTCCGACGAGGCGACCAGCGCGCTCGACCCCGAGACCACCCGCTCGATCCTGCAGCTGCTGCGCGACCTCAACCGGCAGCTCGGACTGACCGTACTGCTCATCACGCACGAGATGGACGTCGTCAAGACGATCTGCGACTCGGCCGCCCTGATGAAGAAGGGGAAGATCATCGAATCCGGAACGGTGAGTGAACTGCTCGCAACGCCCGGCTCCGAGCTGGCCGAGGAGCTCTTCCCGGTCGGCGGCGAGGCTTCCGGCCCCGAGAGCACGGTCATCGACGTCACCTTCCACGGCGAGGCCGCCACCCAGCCGGTGATCTCCCAGCTCTCGCGTACGTACAACATCGACATCTCGATCCTCGGCGCCGCGATGGACACCGTCGCGGGCAAGCAGATCGGCCGGATGCGCATCGAGCTGCCCGGCCGCTACGAGGACAACGTCGTCCCCGTCGGCTTCCTGCGCGAGCAGGGCCTCCAGGTCGATGTGGTCGACCCCGACGCGCCCGCCGGATCGGTCGCTCTCCCCGCGCAGACCTCCGCGCTGGTCGGGGAAGGTGTCAAGTGAACTGGTCGGAGATGCAGCCGCTGCTGAGCCAGGGGACCGTCGACACCCTCTACATGGTGCTGTGGTCCACCCTCGTCACCGTCGCCGGCGGACTGCCGCTCGGTGTGCTGCTCGTCCTCACCGACAAGGGCGGACTGCTGCAGAACACCCCGGTGAACAAGGTCGTCGGCGTGATCGTGAACATCGGCCGCTCGCTGCCGTTCATCATCCTGCTGATCGCGCTGATCCCCTTCACCACCTTGGTCGTCGGCACCTTCATCGGCCCCACCGCGATGATCGTGCCGCTTGCCGTCGGCGCCATTCCGTTCTTCGCCCGGCTCGTCGAGACGGCGATCCGCGAGGTCGATCACGGCCTGGTCGAGGCGGTCCAGGCGATGGGCGGATCCATCTGGACGATCGTCCGCAAGGTGCTGCTGCCGCAGGCGCTGCCGTCGCTCGTCTCCGCCGTCACCACCACCGTGATCGTCCTCGTCGGCTACTCGGCGATGGCCGGCGCGGTCGGCGGCGAGGGTCTGGGCTCCAAGGCCGTCACCTACGGATTCCAGCGCTTCGAGACCCAGTTCATGCTCATCACGGTCGTCATCCTGATCGCCCTCGTCACCGTCGTACAGCTCATCGGTGACGGAGTCGTACGACTCCTGGCGCGCCGCGGCCGTACCGCCTGACAGGCCCACAGACCTCACTCCAAGAAGCCCGCACTCCTTGTCCGGGCGACGTTTCCGCACCACCAGAAAGAGGCACTCTTCGTGCGTAAGAACATCAAGCTCACCGCGGCTGCCGCCGCCACCGCCGCCCTCGCTCTCGGCCTCACGGCCTGCGGCACCGCCTCCGACCCGGCCGCCAAGTCCGGTTCCGGCGCCAAGGCCGACGAGTCCAGGGCGCTGGTCGTCGCCGCGTCCCCGACGCCGCACGCCGACATCCTCAACTACGTCAAGGACAACCTGGCGAAGAAGGCCGGACTCAAGCTCGAGGTCAAGGAGTTCACGGACTACGTCCTGCCGAACACCGCCACCGAGAGCGGCCAGGTCGACGCCAACTTCTTCCAGCACAAGCCGTACCTCGACGACTTCAACAAGAAGAACAACACCCACATCGTTCCGGTCGTCAATGTTCACCTGGAGCCGCTGGGCCTCTACTCCAAGAAGGTCAAGGACCTCAAGGAGCTCAAGTCCGGCCAGACCGTGGCCGTTCCGAACGACACCACCAACGAGGGCCGCGCGCTCAAGCTCCTCGCGGACAACGGTCTGATCACCCTCAAGTCCGGTGTCGGCTCCGGCGCCAAGCTCTCCGACATCCAGGACAAGAAGGGTCTGGAGTTCAAGGAGATCGAGGCAGCCACGCTGCCCCGCGCCCTGAACGACGTCGACGCCGCGGTCATCAACGGCAACTACGCGATCGAGGCCCACCTCAAGCCCGCCAAGGACTCCCTTGCGCTGGAGAAGGCGCAGGGCAACCCCTACGCCAACTTCCTCGCCGTCAAGGAGGGCAATGAGAAGGACGCCCGCGTGCAGAAGCTCGCGGAGCTCCTCAACTCCCCCCAGGTGAAGAAGTTCATCGAGGACACGTACGCCGGCTCGGTCGTCCCGGCCTTCGGCGCCGTCAAGTAACGCTCGCCGCAAGCCCTTTGAACGAGGCCCCACGTACCCCGACAGGTGCGTGGGGCCTCGTGCTACTCACCACCCGGCCATGCGCGTCCACCACCCGATGCTGCATGCTGTGCCTTTACGGCTACGGCCCTTACGACGGTCTTCGGCATGGAGCTGCGCATGACTACCACCTTCCCGGACGTGTCCATCAGCACGGAGCGGTTGGTGCTGCGCCCCTTCGAGGAAGCCGACATCCCGGCGCACACCGAGATGATGAACGACGAGTTGGTTACTGCCTGGACCTCAGTTCCGCAGCCCTACACGGCGGCGCACGCCGAGGAATGGGTGTGCAGGATCGCTCCTGCAGAGCGCACCGAAGGACGCGGCATCGTCCTGGCCGTCACGGAGTTCCTCACCCAGCGGCTCGTCGGAACGGTCCATCTGCAGAACACCAACTGGCGCACACTCGCCACCGAGGTCGCCTATGTGACCGCCCCCTGGGCGCGCGGCGAGGGCTACGCCACCGAATCGGTACTGGCCGTCGCCCAATGGCTCTTCAAGATCCAGAAGTTCGAGCGCATCGAGCTGCGCACAGCCGCCGACAACACCGCGTCCCAGCAGGTGGCCCAGAAGATCGGCTGCATAAGCGAGGGTGTGCTGCGTAACGCCTGGATAGCGCGAACGCAGACGGAGGACGGCGGCTGGGCCGACATCCGCACCGATCTGATCGTCTGGAGTCTGCTGCCCGAGGACATCGAGGGCGTCTCGGGCCGGATGGCGGACGCGGGCTACGCCTCCTTCACCGACTGGAACTGACGGCAGCCGCCAGAACCGATCACCGCCCGCTCCAGGTACTCTCGCCATGCCCGTGCCTGCGGGCTGTCCCGACCTGCGACAACACCAGGAGACTGACGACGATGGCCGACCGCGTCACGGTGATTGGCTGGGACGGTTCGCCCCTCACCGCAGCCGCCAGGTCCGCCCTCTCGGCCGCCACTCTGGTGGCCGGAGCCGCGCACCACCTGGCGCTGCCCGAGGTGCCGCGGGACGCGGAGCGCATCCGGCTCGGCAGCGTCGACCTCGCCGCGCGCCGGATCGCCGGGCACCGCGGCAGCGCAGTCGTCCTCGCCGACGGAGACCCGGGCTTCTTCGGGGTCGTGCGCACCCTGCGCGCGCCGGAACACGGCCTCGAGGTCGAGGTCGTCCCCGCCGTCTCCGCCGTCGCCACCGCCTTCGCCCGGGCCGGAATGCCGTGGGACGACGCACAGGTCGTCGTCGCCCACCGGCGTACGCTGCGCCGCGCCGTCAATGTGTGCCGGGCGCACTCCAAAGTCGCTGTCCTCACCTCCCCGGGCGCCGGGCCCGCGGAACTCGCCCTGCTCCTGGAAGGTGTCCACCGCACCTTCGTCATCTGCGAGGAACTCGGTACCGACCGTGAGCAGGTCACCGTCCTCACCTCCGACAAAGCCGCCGACCACGTCTGGCGCGACCCCAATGTCGTCATTGTCATCGGCGGGGCGGCGAGCGCGGCCGTGCCGGGCAGCGGCTGGATCGCCGGCCGCGACCCCGGCTATCCGCCGGCGATACGCGGCTGGGCGCTGCCGCCGGAGCCCGGCGCCGGTGCCCTCGGCGAGGGCGAGTCGGTGCAGTTGCGCGCCGCGCAACTGGCCCGCCTGGGGCCGCGTATCGGCGACCTGGTGTGGGACATCGGCTCCGCCGGCGGTTCGCTCGCCGCGGAGGCGGCCCGCTTCGGCGCCGCGGTGATCGCCGTCGACGCCGACCCGGCAGCCTGCGACCGTACCGCCGCGACGGCACGGCGCTCCGGAGTCCAGCTCCAGATCGTCCATGGCCGTGCGCCGCATGTGCTGGAGCGGCTGCCCGAGCCCGATGTCGTACGGATCGGGGGTGGGGGCGTACCGGTGGTGACCGCCTGTGCCGACCGGCGGCCGCAGCGCATCGTGACCCATGCCTCGACCCGGGACGAGGCCGAGGCGATCGGCGCGGCACTGGCTGCCGGCGGCTACGTCGTCGAATGCGCTCTTCTGCAGTCCGTCGAAATGGACACCGCGGCATGGGCGGAGCGGGAGCGTTCCGTCGTTTTTCTGCTCTCCGGCCGCCAGCCGGACCGCGCCCCCTGACCCTGCCGCCGCACGGCGCGGGGTAGGCTGGCCGATTGTTGTACCGCACCCGGTCGTTCGTCGCTTCGTTCGTCAATGTCCGGAAAAAGGGGTCCATTTGGCTCCCGTATGTGGTACGTCGGGACCGGGGGAGGCGCAACGTGGCGCAGCCCACATCGGACCGTGGCGGATCTCCCTGCCGCGGCGGCGAACGGCCGCGAGAATGCCTTGTGTCCGTGGGCCGATCGTGCCGCGCGGCGCTCACGCTCGTTCTTGTTGACGGGCGTCAGGTGTGCCGTGGTCGGGTGCCCCGGGCGATGGGCGAAGGAGCACAAGCGATGGGCGAGGGGTACGCATGACTGACACCGGCCAGATCCCGGGCGAGGGGCTGCCGGAGAACGCAGGCATGGTGGAGCAGCCGGGCATCCCCGCTCCTGGCGCGTACACCTTCCTGGGCCCCTCCGAGAACGGTCCCGAAGAAGATGATCTCCTGCTGATGCCGGGTGCGCAGGGCGCGTGGAGCGACCCGCAGCCGGGCGCGGCGCCGGTCGCGCCGGGCATGGGGGCGCAGGGGCCGGTGGCTCAGGCGCCGGTCGCGCAGATGCCGATGGCTCCGGCGCCCGCGCACGCCGCGGGTGGGCTCGCGCCTGTGGCTGTGCCGGTGTCGGGAGACCGGGCGCCGACGCCCGAGCAGCCGGCTTCCGGGCGGCAGTTTTCCGAGCATCAGGGCTTTGAGCAGCAGTTTTCCGAGCACCTGGGTTCCCAGCAGCATGTCGGGGTGCCCGCGTCGGCGCAGCGGCCCGCGGGTCAGGAGTTCGCGGGTCAGGAGTTCGCGGGTCAGGAGTTCGCGGGTCAGGAGTTTGCGGGTCAGGAGTTTGCGGGCCAAGAGTTCGCCGGCCGGGAGTTCGCGGGTCAGGAGTTCGCGTCTCAGGAATTTGCGGCGCCGGAGTCCGCAGCGACGCTCGAGCCGGTCGCTCCGGCCTTCGCGGAAGAACAGCCCGCGGCCGAGGCCTTCGCGGCGGCCGCACAGGTCCCGCCGCTGTCCGAGCCGGGCGCGCACGAGGCCGGTGGCCGTGACTCCGGTTCGGTCGACCTCAATGGCGTACGCATCCCGCCCACCTCCGCCACGCCGACTCCGCCGCCCGCGCGCCGGCCGCTGCACATGGGCCCGCCGGTGCCCGACAGCACGGGTGGCGTGGTGCGCTCCCTCGCCGACCGCGGACCGGCGGGTACACCGCCGCCGCACGCCGTGCCCGCGCCCGGCCCCGCGTCGCCCGCGACGGGCCTGGAGTACCTCGACGTCCCGCGCGACGGGTCGGCGGGGACGCTGCCGGGCCCGCAGCTGGGTGAGATCCCGCCGCAGGCCGGAGCCCCTTGGGACCCTCAGCCTCCGCAGCCCCAGATGTTCACCGCCGTCCCAGCAGAAACGGTCGTCCCTGAGCCTGCTCCGGTGGTTGCCGAGGCCGTGGCTGTTCCCGCCCCGGCCCCCGAGCCGGAGCCGACACCCGCCGGACAGTTCGTCCCCGTCGACGGACCGCTGCCCGCCATGCCCTACCTGGCGCCGGTCGATGTGCCGGGGCAGCCCGAGGTGGTTCAGCCCGAGAGGGTGCAGGTCGAGATGATGCAACAGGAGCCCGAGCCCGAGCCGGCGGCCGAGCCCGTGCCTGTGTCTGTGCAGGAACAGGAAGTTGAAGCCGTGGTGGAGCCGGAACCGGTGTCCCTGCCGGAGCCGGAAGCCGGGGCCAAGGTGCCCGCGCCGCGTGACGGTGGCTGGGACATGCCCCAGGAAGTGTCCGCGGAGACCGCTGCCCAGCCGGCCCCCGAAGTCGAGCCCGAGCCCGAGTCGGCTCCCGAGGTGATCGAGGTGATGAACGTGGCCGAGGTCGTCGAGGCCGAGGAGCCCGCGCCCGCACCCGAGCCCGCACCTGAGTCCGTGCCCACACCCGCGCCCGCACCCGGGCCCGAGCAGGTGCCCGCGGCGGCCGCTGCCCGGACCGCTCCCGCACCCGCCTATGACGACGCCGAGCGCGAAGCCGTCCTGCGCGTGATGCGGGAGCGCCGCGACATCCGCAACGGCTTCCGTTCCGACCCCATCCCGCACGAGGTACTGCTGCGCGTCCTCGAAGCCGCGCACACGGCCCCCAGCGTCGGCCACTCGCAGCCCTGGGATTTCGTCGTCATCCGCTCCGCCGAGACCCGGCGGAGCATGCACGAACTGGCGCAGCGCCAGCGGGAGGCGTACGCCAAGTCGCTGCCGAAGGGACGGGCCAAGCAGTTCAAGGAACTGAAGATCGAGGCCATCCTCGACACCCCGGTGAACATCGTGGTCACCGCCGACCCGACACGCGGCGGCCGCCACACCCTCGGTCGGCACACCCAGCCGCAGATGGCCCCGTACTCCTCGGCTCTCGCCGTCGAGAACCTCTGGCTCGCCGCCCGGGCCGAAGGCCTCGGCGTCGGCTGGGTCAGCTTCTTCGACGAGCGCGAGATGGTGCGCGCGCTGGGTCTGCCTGAGCACCTCGAGGTCGTGGCCTACCTCTGTGTCGGTTACGTCGACGAGTTCCCGGAGGAGCCCGAGCTGATGCAGGCGGGCTGGTCCAAGCGCCGGCCGCTGTCGTGGGTCGTGCACGAGGAGACGTACGGCCGCCGCGCCCTGCCCGGCGAGGAGCCGCACGATCTGCTCCAGGAGACCGTCTCCAACATCCGTCCGCTGGACGCGAAGGCGCTCGGTGAGGCATGGGAGCGACAGAAGCGGATGACCAAGCCGGCCGGGGCGCTCGGCATGCTGGAGATCATCTCCGCGCAGCTGAGCGGCCTGTCCCGGATGTGCCCGCCGCCGATCCCGGAGCCCGCGGCGGTCGCGATCTTCGCGGGTGACCACGGGGTGCACGCGCAGGGGGTCACCGCCTGGCCGCAGGAGGTGACGGCGCAGATGGTCGCCAACTTCCTTGGCGGCGGGGCGGTCTGCAACGCTTTCGCCAACCAGGTCGGCGCCGAGGTCTGCGTCATCGACGTGGGCGTCGCCGGGGACCTTCCCGCCACACCGGGTCTGCTGCCGCGCAAGGTCAGGCCAGGTACGGCCGACTTCACGACAGGTCTCGCGCTGAGTCGCGAGGAGGTCCTCTCGGCGGTCGAGGTCGGCATCGAGACGGCGCGGGACTTGGTGGCCGCAGGGAACAAGGCGCTGCTCACCGGCGAGATGGGCATCGCCAACACGACGGTCTCGGCGGCGCTGATCGCCGTGTACACCGAGATCGACCCGAGCGAGATCACGGGCCGCGGTACCGGCATCAACGACGAGATGCACGCCCGCAAGGTCGACGTCGTGCGCCGCGCGCTGGAACTGCACGCGCCGGACCCGGCGGACCCGATCGGCGTGCTGTCGGCGGTCGGCGGCCTGGAGCACGCGGCGCTGGTCGGCTTCATCCTGGGCGGCGCGTCGCTGCGTACGCCGGTGGTGCTGGACGGAGTCTCGGCGGGCGCGGCGGCACTGGTGGCCCGTGCGATCGCCCCCGAGGCCCTGGCGGCCTGCATCGCGGGCCACCGCAGTGCGGAGCCGGGTCACGTGGCGGCCCTCAACAAGCTGGGTCTGCGCCCCCTGGTGGACCTGGACCTCCGCCTCGGCGAGGGCACGGGCGCGCTGCTGGCGCTCCCGGTGGTCCAGAGCGCGGCCAGGGCGATGCATGAGGTGGCAACGTTCGACTCCGCCGGCGTGACGGAGAAGTAACGGTCGCGGTATGGGGGTCGGGGCGCCGGGAGTGGTGGGCGCCCGGCCCCGCGTGACCTCCCGGCGGCGGCCCGATTGCCCAGGTGGCTGTCCCGGATCCGGGAAGGCGCGGGGCGTGGGGCCTGGTGGAGAGACTCTCCCGGCCCCACCCCCGCACCCCCCGCCCCGTAAGCTGGTCCGCGGGCGCTGACAACCCGCCCACCAGCCGCTTCAGCGCCGCAGCGGACCCGTACCACGCACGTCCCGCCCGAGGAGTCCGTACCGTCATGGCCGAGAACGCCGCGCGCGCCGCGCACCCCGCCTATCCCGTCGGACTCCGCCTCTCCGGGCGGCGCGTCGTCGTCATCGGCGGCGGCCAGGTCGCCCAGCGCCGGCTGCCCGCGCTCATCGCGGCCGGTGCCGACATCGTTCTCGTATCGCCGTCCGCGACGCCCTCCGTCGAGGCGATGGCCGACGCCGGCGAGATCCGCTGGATCAAGCGCGCCTACGAGGACGGCGACCTCGCCGACACCTGGTACGCCCTCGTCGCCACCTCCGACGCCGACGCGAACAACGCCGCATCCGCCGAGGCCGAGCGCACCCGCACCTGGTGCGTACGCTCCGACGACGCCGGTGCCGCGACCGCCTGGACCCCCGCGACAGGCCGGTCCGAAGGCGTGACCGTCGCAGTCCTCACCACTGAGGTGTCCGGCCGAGACCCCCGACGGTCCGCCGCCCTGCGCGACGCCATCGTCGAGGGCCTGCGCGACGGGACCCTCGCCGCCCCCCATCACCGCACCCGTACCCCGGGCGTCGCTCTCGTCGGTGGTGGTCCGGGAGATCCCGACCTGATCACCGTTCGCGGCCGCCGGCTCCTCGCCGAGGCCGACGTTGTCATCGCCGACCGCCTCGGCCCCCGTGACCTCCTCGACGAACTCCCGCCGCACGTCGAGGTTATCGACGCCGCGAAGATCCCGTACGGCCGTTACATGGCCCAGGAGGCCATCAACAACGCCCTGATCGAGCACGCCAAGGCCGGGAAGGCGGTCGTACGGCTCAAGGGCGGCGACCCCTTCGTCTTCGGCCGCGGCATGGAAGAGGCCCAGGCCCTCGCCGAGGCCGGCATCGCCTGCACCGTCGTGCCCGGTATCTCCAGCTCGATCTCTGTCCCGGGCGCCGCCGGAATCCCGGTCACCCACCGCGGAGTGGCCCACGAGTTCACCGTCGTCAGTGGCCATGTCGCCCCGGACGACGAGCGTTCGCTCGTCGACTGGCCGTCCCTCGCCAAGCTCCGCGGCACTCTGGTCGTCCTCATGGGCGTCGACAAGATCGGCGCGATCGCGCAGACCCTTGTCGCCCATGGGAAGGCCCCCGAGACCCCCGTCGCGCTGGTCCAGGAGGGCACGACCGCCTCCCAGCGACGTGTCGACGCCACCCTCGCGACCGTCGCCGAGACGGCCAGGGCCGAGGACGTACGGCCCCCGGCCGTCATCGTCATCGGCGACGTGGTCGCCGTAGGAACAAAGTAACCAGCGGTAACCCAACGCGGCCCCAGCCGTTGGCACCGCACCCCGGAGAAGGCAGTATCACCCTGTGGCTGATCTCATCACTGTCGAGGATCCCGACGACCCGCGCCTGCGCGACTACACGGGCCTGACCGACGTCGAGCTCCGGCGCAGGCGCGAACCCGCCGAGGGCCTGTTCATCGCCGAGGGCGAGAAGGTCATCAGACGGGCCAAGGACGCCGGTTACGAGATGCGCTCCATGCTGCTCTCGGCCAAATGGGTCGATGTGATGCGCGATGTCATGGACGAACTCCCGGCCCCGGTCTACGCCGTCAGCCCGGAGCTCGCCGAGCGGGTCACCGGCTACCACGTGCACCGCGGCGCGCTCGCCTCCATGCAGCGCAAGCCGCTGCCGACGGCCGACGAGCTGCTCCGGACGACCCGACGGGTGGTCGTGATGGAGTCGGTGAACGACCACACCAACATCGGCGCGATCTTCCGCAGCGCCGCCGCTCTCGGCATGGACGCCGTGCTGCTCTCCCCGGACTGTGCGGACCCCCTCTACCGCCGCTCGGTCAAGGTCTCCATGGGCGCGGTCTTCTCCGTCCCGTACGCCCGCCTCGAATCCTGGCCCAAGGGCCTGGAGTCCGTACGGGAAGCGGGTTTCAGGCTCCTCGCTCTCACCCCCGACGAGAAGGCCTCGGCGATCGACGACGCGGCCCCGCACCGGCTGGAGCGCGTCGCGCTGATGCTCGGCGCGGAGGGCGACGGGCTCTCCACCCAGGCGCTGGTCGCCGCCGACGAGTGGGTACGCATCCCGATGTCGCACGGCGTCGACTCGCTCAACGTGGGCGCGGCCGCCGCGGTCGCGTTCTACGCCGTGGCGACGGGCCGCCCGCAGTCCTGAACCCGAACAGCCACCACAGCTAGAGCTGCTGGGCCGCGGCGATGCCCAGCGCCACGATCAGCGTCACCACGAAGAACACGATGATCCGCTGCCGCAGCAGCCGCGGGTTGGCGGGCCGCCGCCCGGTCGACGTCGGCCGGGTACCGGGCCTGGTGCCCTGACGGCCGTTTGTCCGGGAGGTGTTGCGGGGCGCCTGGGGGCGCGTCCCGCCGGTGCGCGAGGGCTGCGGCCGCGGCACCGACGTGCCCGCCGTACGCCGCTCCATACGTTCGGTCCGCTCCGAACGCTCCGGATAGCGTGACGTCGGACGGTCCTCCTCGACACGCGCGCGCTGGGACGGCGGCCGGGCCTCCGGCAGCCCCTGGGCCTCCCGGGCCGCGATCTCCTTGAGCCGCATCGACAGCTGCAGCGTGCTGGGCCGCTCCTCGGGATCCTTCGCCAGACAGGCCTGTACGAGCGGAGCAAGTGCGTCCGGGACCCCGTACAGCTGCGGCTCCTCGTGCACCACCCGGTAGAGCATGACCTCCGAACTGCCGTGCCCGAAGGGGGAGTCCGCGGTCGCGGCGTACGCCAGCGTGGCACCCAGCGCGAAGACGTCCGTGGCCGGCGTGACCGCCGCGCCGCGCACCTGCTCGGGCGCGAGGAACCCCGGGGAGCCCACCGCCGTGCCGACATGGGTGAGCGTGCTCGCGCCGGTCGCCCAGGCGATGCCGAAGTCGATGATCCGGGGGCCCTTGGGGGAGAGCAGGATGTTCGACGGCTTCAGGTCCCGGTGTACGACGCCGGCCTCGTGCACCGCGACCAGGCCCTCCGAGAGTGCCGCACCGATCGTGGCCACATCGGCGGCCTGCAGCGGGCCTCCCTCGGCGACCTTGTCGTGCAGCGAAGGACCGGGGACGTACTGCGTGGCGAACCACGGGCGCTCCGCCTCGAGATCGGCCGCCACCAGCCGTGCCGTACAGCCGCCGCGGATCCGTCGCGCGGCCGAAACCTCGCGCGCGAACCGCGATCTGAACTCCTGGTCCTCGGCCAGATCCGGCCGGATCACCTTGAGGGCGACGCGCTGGCCGCGGCGGTCGGAGCCCAGGTAGACGACGCCCATGCCACCTGCACCGAGGCGCCTGTGAAGTCTGAACGAGCCGACGACACGCGGGTCCTCGCGCCGGAGCCGCATCATCGCCATGTCCGTCCCCTACCTACGGTGGGGAGACCCCACCCCCGCTACTACGGTCGTCCGTTTGACGTGGCACAGCTTACGTACCCCTGTCCCGGTGTGCTCATAGGCCGCGCCCTCACGGTCCGATCGATTGTCAGTGCCGGACGGTAAAAGTGAAGAGTGGTCAGGGGCTCGCGGATCCAACGCTCCTGGCCCGTGCGAGATCCCAAAGGTCCGTCGCAGAAGGGGGATTGAACAAGGGAAGGGTGACCGCGTGGAGATTGTGTGGACGCGGGTGACCCGACTCGTGCATACCAAGTGGAGGCAAGCCGGGGGCCGCCGGGTCGAGACGGCGGTGCACGAAGGGGTGGTGGAAGTGAGCGAAGTCACCTGGGGGCACCTCCCGGCGGTAGCCGGGGGAGGATCGGGCGTGCTGACGGCCCGTTTCATGGCCGGCCGGGTGCCGGCTCCGGTCGAGCAGCCGGTCCCGCGGGAGGCCGTCTCCGCGCGCCCCCTCCGGGAAGACCCCAAGGCCCGGGGCCGCGTCTCCACCCTGGGGAGTACGTCGCCGGGTTGTGGCTCATCCTCCGGGAGGCCCGGCAATCGGTACGCGGGCATGACGCCCGGGCCTTGTCGCTTCCCTAATGTTGAAGTCAAGCGGCGGGTGCAGCACTCGTCCCCCGAGGTCAGACACCCGCCGCTGCCACATACGACAGGAGAGGGACCATGGCGGACACGGCTTCGCGGATGATGATCCGCATGCAGGGACGCAAGGCTTACGCCGCGTTCGGCGGCCGCCCGTCCGGTACGCGCCACCCGTTGGTGGCGACGGCCATGGTTCTTCCTCTGGCGGCACTGCTGGTGGTCGTCTTCGGCGGCTGGGATGCGGTGGTCACACAGGCGTCGTCCGTGGGCGTGATGCTGGGGCGCTGAGCGGCGCCCCGGACCCGGAAGAGCGGTCCGGGTCGGGGACATCCGGCCAACAACCCCGTGGGGACGGGGGTGCGGCGGACGGCAGCGTTTGGCCGGTCAGCTGGGGAGCTGACCGGCCATCGCGCTGCCCGGGCGCATGCGGTGGCCCCGGGCACCTCCACCGCTGCGCACTCGGCGGCACCCACCCGCCCCGGCGTAGGCTCTCCCAGTCGGCCAGTCGGCCAGTCGGCCAGTCGGCCAGTCGGCCAGTCGGCCAGTCGGCCAGTCGGCCAGTCGGCCCGCACCGCATCCGGGGGAAAGACCGTGACCGCATCCGTCATACGCGCGCTCGCCGACGTCGCACGTGACGCCGCGCATCTGCCCGCGCCGCGGCAGGCGTGCCGGGCCTGCGGGCGGGACGAGTCCGTCCTCGCCGACCGGGCCGACGGCGCCGTCGTACGGCACGGTGACGCCGTCGCCAAGGCCCACGCACCCGGCACCGACCCGGACGGACACCGGGTCCGGCTCGCCGTCGCGGCCCACCCCCGCCTCGCCGGCATCCTGCTGCCCCCGCTCCCGCTCCATGTGCGGGACGTACGCGGCAGACCCGTCACCGCCTGGCCCTACGGTCTCCCCGTCGACCCCGCGGACCCCGACGCGGCGCCCTGGGAGGAGGCCGCCGTCCTCCTCGCCCGGCTGCACTCCATCGAGCCCGCCGTACTCCCCGCGCCCCTCCCGCCCATGCGCGGCCCCGCCAAGGTCGCCCTGGCCCAGGCGCGGATGCGGAAGGCGGCCGCGTGGCATCCGGCGGCCGCCACGGTCCGGCGCGCCTGGGACCGGCTCCCCGCCTGGGCCCGCGACGAGGCCCCGTCTCCGCGGGCAGGCACTCTCTGCCACGGCGATCTCCACCTCGGACAGCTCGTCCGCCACCCCGCCCCGGCCGGCCCCTGGCTGCTGATCGACGTCGACGACCTCGGCCTGGGCGATCCGGCCTGGGACCTGGCCCGTCCCGCCGCCTGGTACGCGGCCGGACTGCTGCCTCCGGAGATCTGGCAGCGGTTCCTCGGCGCCTACACCGCGGCACACGGCCCGGCCGTCACCGGTGATGGCGACCCCTGGCCCCAACTCGATGTTCCCGCCCGTGCCTTGACCGTCCAGACCGCCGCCCTGGCCCTCGCGAAATCCGCCGTGGAGGAGCGGGACCTGGACGAGGTCGAGCAGACCATGATCGACGCCTGTGCCCGAATTGCGGCCCTCCCGCCCGAGTTGGAGTTCGAGCCTCCGTCGTAGTCTGAACTCCTCATCGCCGGGCATTCATCCCGGCGATGCCGATCGAACGGCGAGGAGCTGAGCAGACCATGCAGTGTCCCAAGTGCCATGCAGCGATGCACACGTACAACCGCAATGGCGTCCAGATCGAGCAGTGCAGCGGCTGCCGGGGGATATTCCTGGACTACGGCGAGCTGGAGTCCCTGACCCGCCTCGAGTCGCAGTGGACGCAGCAGGCCCCGCCCCCGCCGCCGGCCCCGCAGGCCTACCCGGCCGCTCCCGCCCCCGCCTGGGGCGCGCCGCACCATGGCGGACACCATGGCGGGCACCACCGCCAGAAGAGCTTCGGCCGGATGCTCTTCTCCTCCTGAGCGGCTCCTGAACCTGCTGCGGGCCCCGGACTTCGTGCCGCCGGGCCCGCAGGGCGTGCCGCGGGCCCGCTTCGTCCCGGCCCACACCCGGGTGAGAAGCCCGCGGCGCAACGACAGAACCCCCGGCCGTCGAGACGGTCGGGGGTTCCGGCTGGTGCGCGATACTGGGATTGAACCAGTGACCTCTTCCGTGTCAGGGAAGCGCTCTCCCGCTGAGCTAATCGCGCGGGACGATCTTGCGTGGTACTGCGTGCGCGATACTGGGATTGAACCAGTGACCTCTTCCGTGTCAGGGAAGCGCTCTCCCGCTGAGCTAATCGCGCGAGGAATCCATACGGATCCAGTGGACGATACTGGGATTGAACCAGTGACCTCTTCCGTGTCAGGGAAGCGCTCTCCCGCTGAGCTAATCGTCCTTGGAGGTGGAGACGGGATTTGAACCCGTGTAGACGGCTTTGCAGGCCGTTGCCTCGCCTCTCGGCCACTCCACCCGGAGTGCAGGGGTTCGGGAAGATCCCCCATCGAGCGGACGACGAGATTCGAACTCGCGACCCTCACCTTGGCAAGGTGATGCTCTACCAACTGAGCCACGTCCGCTTGTCGTTTCCGGTTCACTCACGCGTCCCGGCGACGTGTTGAACTCTAGCGGATTACTGGGCCAGCACAAAAACACGTTTCCGCAGCGTGCTGAGGTGTGCTCATGCCGCAGCAGGTCATCGGCGCCCGCCCTAGACTCACAGACGTGCACGACCTTGCTCCTTTGGCCCGTTTCGGCTCCCTCGTCGCCTCAGACCTGCGGGATGTCACCAGCGACCCCGAAGCCCTCGACTCGGCCGGCTTCTGGGCCGTTGCCGCGGACTTCGAGGGCCGTCTGACCTGCGCCCGCTTCGGCGAAGTACGCACGGAGCCGGTGCCCGACCCCGTGCCGGGGCAGTGGCGCGGACCGGCCGCCGACCACTGGACGTCCTCCCTGGACCGCGCCGCGTACGCCGCGGGCGTACGCCGCATCCGCGAGCACATCGCCGCGGGCGAGGTCTACCAGGCGAATCTCTGCCGCGTCCTGTCCGCGCCGCTGCCCGACCCGGCAGCCGCCGACGTCGACGCCCTCACGGCACTCCTGGCGCGCGGCAACCCCGCCCCGTACGCAGGAACGATCCGGCTGCCCGGGCACGGCGTGGAGATCGCCACCGCCTCGCCCGAGCTGTATCTCCGGCGCGACGGGCGCACCGTCGAATCCGGGCCGATCAAGGGCACCGGCCGCACCGCCGGGGACCTGCTGGAGAAGGACCACGCGGAGAACGTGATGATCGTGGACCTGGTCCGCAACGACCTGGGGCGGGTCTGCGCCACGGGTACCGTGACCGTCCCCGCGCTGTGCGCGGTCGAGCCGCACCCCGGGCTCGTCCACCTCGTCTCCACCGTGCGCGGCGAGCTGACCCCCAAGGCGGGCTGGCAGGAGCTGCTGACGGCCACCTTCCCGCCGGGTTCGGTGACCGGGGCGCCCAAGTCCAGTGCGCTGAAGATCATCGAGGCGCTGGAGACGGCGCCCCGCGGCCCGTACTGCGGAGGCATCGGCTGGGTCGACGCCGACCGTGGCACGGGCGAGCTCGCCGTCGGCATACGCACCTTCTGGATCGACCGTGACGGCCTCGGGGGACCGGTGCTCCGCTTCGGCACCGGTGCCGGTATCACCTGGGGATCCGACCCCGTGCGCGAGTGGGAGGAGACCGAGCTGAAGGCCGCCCGGCTGCTCGCGGTAGCGTCGGGGGTGTACGAAGCAAGCGGAAGGACAGCTCGATGAAGCTTTGGGTCAATGGCGGACTCACGGATGCCGACGACGCCCGGGTGTCAGTGTTCGACCACGGGCTGACCGTCGGCGACGGCATCTTCGAGACCGTCAAGGCTGTCCACGGGCAGCCCTTCGCGCTCACCCTCCATCTCGACCGGATGACTCGCTCTGCCGCCGGTCTCGGCCTGCCGGAGCCGGACCACGACGAGGTGCGTCGCGCCTGCTCCGCCGTGCTGGACGCCAATCCGATGAAGCTCGGCCGGCTGCGCATCACCTACACCGGCGGAGTCTCACCCCTCGGCTCCGACCGGGGCACCGCAGGGCCGACCCTGGTCGTCGCGCTCGGCGAGACCGAGCGCCGCCCCGACGCCACCGCGGTGATCACCGTCCCCTGGACCCGCAATGAGCGCGGTGCCCTGACCGGCCTGAAGACGACGTCGTACGGGGAGAATGTCGTCGCCCTCGCCAGGGCGAGCGAGCAGGGCGCGTCCGAGGCGCTCTTCGCCAACACCGTCGGACAGCTCTGTGAGGGCACGGGCTCCAATGTCTTCGTCGTCATCGACGGCGAGTTGCTCACCCCTCCCGTCTCCTCCGGCTGCCTCGCGGGCATCACCCGCGCCCTGGTCGTGGCATGGGCGGGAGCCAAGGAGACCGACCTGCCGTTCGACGTACTGGACCGGGCCGAGGAGATCTTCCTGACCTCCACGCTCCGCGACGTCCAGGCGGTCCACGCAATCGACGGACGCCGGATCGCGGAAGCGCCGGGACCGGTGACCGCCAAGGCCATGCGGATCTTCGAGGAGCGCGCGGCCGCCGACCCCGAGCCGAATGCTCCGTAAATCTCGTGACGGGTTGCCCCGGCGGCGGGTAGAACTCCCCTGATGACCACCACCCTGCGGCCTACCGGGCCGATTCAGCACGAGGCCGACGGCGCGAAGTCACGTGTGTACGAGGTCTGCGTGAACGGCCGTCCTGTCGGCAGCACCGAGATCGCCACATTCCCCGCGCTCAGCGCCAAGGCCGGCGCCATACGCTCGCTGCGGATCGACGAGGCGGACCGGCGGCGCGGACGCGCGACCGTCGCCGCCCTCGCCGCCGAAGAGGTGCTGCGCGGCTGGGGGTGCACCCAGGTACTGGCATCCGTACCGCCCGACGCCACCGCCGCGCTGCGGCTGACGAGCGCACTCGGCTACACCGAACGCAGCCGCAGCATGCGCAAGACACTTCCCGCGGAGCCGCCCGCTCTGCCCGCGCACGTCCAAGGCCGTCCGATGAGCGAGGCGGAGTTCGAGGAGTGGCGTGCTCACGCCGTCGAGAGTTACGCACAGAGCTGGATCGACCGCGGCGTTCCGGCCGAGGAGGCGCGCGCCAAGTCCGAGGCCGATCACCGCGAGAGCCTGCCCGACGGCCTCGCCACCCCGGGGACCTCGCTCAGTGTCCTGGTCCATGACGGCGTGATCGTCGGGCATCTCTTCCTCGGGCGGCGCGAGGCGCGCTTCGACGAGCAGGCGTCGTTCGTGTACGACGTCCAAGTCGTCGACGGACACCGGGGACAGGGCCACGGGCGCTCCCTGATGCTGCTCGCCGAGCGCCTCTCGATCGATGCCGGGATGCGCCTGCTCGCCCTGCATGTCTTCACCGGCAACACCCCGGCGATCAGCCTCTACGAATCCCTCGGCTACGAAACGACCGCCGTCAACCTCTTCAAACCGCTGCTCTAGGAGTGGGACCCGGAGCCGGCGAGCAGCCGGTCGGCGATCTCCTCGATACGTGCCCGCAGCCCCTCCTGGCTCTTGCCGCCGTCGAGGCGCTCGCCGTCGATGACATACGTCGGAGTGCCCGTCACACCGATCGCTTTGCCCTCGGCCTGGTCGGCGTCGACGATCAGGATGTGCCGGCCGTCGATCAGCGCGGTGTCGAACTCATCGGCGTCCAGACCCAGTTCGCGCGCCACCTCCAGCAGGAAGGGCTCGCCCTTCGCCGCGAGCTCGTCGGTGCGCTCGAGCACCGCCTCCACATACGGCCAGGTCGTGCCCTGCTCGGCCGCCTCCTCCGCGGCCTGGGCGGCGGCGAAGGCGTGCTTGTGCTTCTCGAGCGGGAAGTGGCGCAGCCGCAGCTCGAGCCGGTCGCCGTAGCGCTCGCGCAGGGCCCGCAGGTCCACCAGGGCGCTGCGGCAGTCGGGGCACTGGAGCTCGCACCAGACGTCGAGCACGACGGGGCGGGCGGTGGTGGAGTCGTTCATGGGGCCAGTCTCCCAGCCCGTCTCCCCATGCCCCAACCGGGACCTGGGGAGGAGGATGTCCCGGAGATCTCCCTGAGCTCGTCCCGGGCCGTGGCCCGGACGCCACCCGACGGTGCACGATGGAGGGGACGTACCCGCGCATGTCCCGAAGCCTGGAGGACCGGATGCTTGCCGAGACCATTTGTTCCGCGGTGTCCGCGGCGGGCCTGGGCATCGCCGCCGTCACGGCGTACCGCAAGCGTTTCCTGGCGGCGACCCGGATACTTGCCTACTCCCTGATCCCTGTGGGTCTGGTGCTGACCGGCGCGGTCGCGTGGGTCGTCGACACCGCCTTCAGCCCCTCGGCGTGGCTCGGATTCGGCCTGCTCGGCGGCGCCTGGCTGCTCTTCATGACCACCCGGGCCGTCGAGCGGCGTGGCGGCGGAACCCGCAAGGAGCGCAAGGCCGCCGCCAGGGCGGCACAGCAGGAGGCCGTCGCCCCCGCGGCGTCCGCGCCCTCGATCGGTCCGGGCAGCCGTCCGGCGGCTCAGCCCAAGGCGAAGCAGAAGGCCGCCGGTTCCGGCGAGGACTTCAGCGATATCGAGGCGATCCTGAAGAAGCACGGCATCTGACGTATCCGGTCCGGCCGTGGCCGGAAACACAGTTCTGATGAACTCCCGCAGTCACAGGGCGTGTTGGTCGATCATGGCAGCCTGCTCTGCGCCATCATCACCCCGAGATGCTCGATACCTCACGGGGCCAGGCCCCCGCACCGACCGAAGAGCCGCGTGGCTGCCTCTTCGCACTCTCCCAGCCGCCCCTGATGATCTTCCTCGCGGTGATCGGCTTCCTGCTGCTCATGGCCGCGGTACACGATCTGTTTCTGCTGTGAGGCTCAGCCGGCCGCTTCCTTGCGGCGCGCGCGGTACGCGGCGACATGCAGGCGGTTGCCGCAGGTGCGGCTGTCGCAGTAGCGACGCGAGCGATTCCGGGAAAGATCGACGAACGCGCGCCCGCAGTCGGGCGCCTCGCAGCGCCTCAGCCGCTCCTGCTCGCCCGCTACGACGATGAAGGCCAGGGCCATCCCGCAGTCCGCCGCGAGATGGTCGGCGACCGAGGCGCCCGGCGCGAAGTAGTGCACATGCCAGTCGTAGCCGTCGTGGTCGGTGAGCTGCGGGGTGGTCCCCGCGGCCGCCACCAGCTCATTGACCAGCTCGGCCGCGCTACGGCTGTCGGGCGCCGCGAAGATCTCCGCGAACTGTGCCCGTACCCCCCTGACGGCCTTCAGGTCCCGCGGGCCGAGATCGCCCACGCCGCTGACGCTGTGGTTCCGTGCGAAGTCGTACAGCGCCGCGACGTCCGTGAGCCCGTCGTCCTGCTCGCTGTCCGGTGCGGTGTTCACCAGATCGACGACGGTGTCGAGGGCGATCCGGGTGTCGTGGGGGATCAGCACGATTCGCTCCCTGAGGTGCTGCGGGCCGGTGCCCGCCGAATTGCGCTGACTCTAGCGGTTGGTGCGCAGAGCGCACCGGCGCCGTCACCGCGAGGGATACCGCGGTGACGGCGCCGGTGTCCGCCGTATATGGCTGTCCGCGCGGCGCCGTCTCCCCGAGTAGGACGGCGCCGTGCAGCTCTCGGCCTGGCTCAGCTTTCGGCCAGGATGTGCGAGAGCTCCGTGTCGAGATCGAAGTGACGATGCTCGGTGCCCGGTGGCACCGCGGCGTCGGTCCGCTTCAGGAACGACTCCAGGGCCCGCGCCGGGGCCTCGAGCAGGGCTTCGCCCTCCGGGGAGCTCAACGCGATGCAGACGACGCCCTGGCCATGGCTGCGGGACGGCCAGACTCTGACGTCGCCCGTGCCGGTGGGCCGGTGCAGGCCCTCGGCGAGAAGATCGCGGGCGAAGACCCACTCGACCGTCTCTTCGGCTCCGGTGTGGAAGGTGGCGTGCACGGCATAAGGATCGGCCGTGTCATACCGCAGGCCCGCGGGTACAGGCAGTGATGACTCGCTCGATACAACGAGGCGCAGGTGCAGCTCGCAGCTGACCGTGGTGTTCATAAGCGCCAGGGCCTTTCGCTCAGTGTGCGCTCGGGGATTCGCACGTCGGCGAAATCGACATGCCACCTACGGTGCCGTTGTAAACCCCTCTGACCGTTTTGTGATCCTTCATGTCGCTCGTACAGCGGTGCGTTACTTTGTGTTATACGGCCATTCCGGTGACGAGGTCCGATCCGGTAGGTTGTGCTTCATGAATGCGGAGAGTGACGAGCGGGAAGAGTCCGTCGTACCGATGGGCCCGACTCCCGCGACGGGGGACGCGACGGGGGACGCGACCGAGAAGGTGGATCCCGGGCCGGTCCTCGGCTCGAAGGCGCCCCACTTCATCAAAAGATCGAGGACGCTGCACCTGAGCTGGCAGGTCGGGGTCTTCGTCGTCGGCCTCGCGGTGGTCGGCGCCGGCATCGTGATGCTGCCGCTGCCGGGCCCCGGCTGGCTGGTGATCTTCGGCGGTATGGCGATCTGGGCGACCGAGTTCGTCTGGGCGCAGCTCGTGCTGCACTGGACCAAGCGCAAGGTGACCGAGGCGGCTCAGCGGGCGCTCGATCCGAGGGTGCGCCAGCGGAACATCATCCTCACCACGATCGGTCTCGTGATCATCGCCGTGCTGGTCGGAATCTACGTCTGGAAGTTCGGCATCGTCATGCCGTGGAAGATCAAGGAGTGACCCGGGAATTGGTCGGGCGGACCCTTCCCCGGCCTCCGGCCGGGGGGACCCCCACCATGGGGTAATCTTTGCGGAGTGCCCGGGCGATTAGCTCAGTGGGAGAGCGCTTCGTTCACACCGAAGAGGTCACTGGTTCGAACCCAGTATCGCCCACCCGGACAGAAGGCCCCGGAGACGTACAAGTCTCCGGGGCCTTCGGCGTTTTCCGAGTCCGGCGCCGCTCAGCGCATCCGGCCGAGAGTGTCGCGGAGCTTGCGGGCGTCCCGCAGCCGCTGCTCGTAGGTCGCGCCCACCGCGAGGAGCAGCAGACCGGCGAGCGCGGGCGGCAGCCAGCGGGGGAGAGCGCCGACGACCTGGACGACGTACGGGGCGAGCTCGTGCAGAGCGTCCAGTGCGAGCGCCGTGCCTGCGAGCACCAGCAGCGCCTGCAGCCGCAGCCGGGCGCCGGCGAGCGTCAGGGCCAGGGCCACCATGCCCAGCAGCAGCGGACGCAGCCAGTGCTCGTCGCCCCAGGCCGCCAGGAGACTCGGCAGCAGTGTCGCGGCGAGACCGGGACCGTACGCCGTCCAGGACGACGCCTCCGGGTCGCGGCGGCGGCGCAGTACGCCGACGACGAGCGCGGAGACGGTCACCGGCAGGGTGTACGCCTCGGGAGCCGTGACGTCCGAGGCGGCCAGCCGGACCCAGCCGGCCAGCACGAAGAGCACCGTCGCGAGAATTCCGGCGGCGGGGCGGCGCTCGGCACGTACCGCGGTGCCCGCCGCGATCACGCCGCAGAGCGCGAGCACCAAGGAGAGCGTCGGCCGGTGCCCCGTGGCGAGGACGCTCGCGAGCAGCCCGGCGCCGGCGCCGGTGAGCTCCAGGGGAAGGGCGACGGGGTGGCGGCCCAGTCGGGCGGCGAGGAGCGCCACGGTGGCGGGGACGACGAGGAGTGTCAACGCGGCCCGATGGGGCGGGAGTTCGGCGGAAGCGGCGACGGCGCCCATGAGGGCGGTGGCGAAAGCGGTGGCGGCGCAGGCGAGAACCGCCTGCACGGCGCGAGGTGGCCTGAAGGCGGCCGCGGCCGCGAGAGCCGCTACCAGTGTGCCCAGTACCGCGAAGGTGGCGGGGCGCGTTGCCAGGGAGAGCAGGGCGACGCTCACAGCGCCCGCGAGGCCGCAGACGAGGGCGACGACGGCGCCGGCCGGGGCGTGCCGGGCGATCCGTCCGGGGCGCACGGCGAGCACCAGTGCGGCCACGCCGAGGACGAGGTGGAGCGCCACGGTGGCCGGGTAGGCCAGATCCAGCGCGGGCGGCACGACGAACAGGCCTGCCCACGCGAGGGCGAGAGCCGCGCCGGCGGCCGCGCCAAGCCGGTCGGGCCGTGGGGCCACAGGGGCGGGCCGGGTCCCCCACGCGCCGGGGGCCGGTGCCCGGCCTGGCCAGGAGACTCCCGCGGGCGAGCCGGAGGGGTTCGTCGGCACGCCCGGGTGAGTGGCCGCCGGACCGGAGGAGGACGGGCCGCCGGTGGCCCGGCCGGGATGGCCTTCCGTGGTGGCCTGCTCTGCGGGTCGTGGGCTGCTGCCTGTCTCGTCGGCGGGGTGCGTGGGGGTGCTCGTGGCCCGGCCGTGACGGCCTTCCGCGGTGGGCGCCTCGGCCGGGCACGGCGTCGTGCCCGTGGGGTCGGCGGCTCGGCCGGGCGTGCCCGTGGCGTTTGCGGCCCGGCCGGGCGTGCCCGTGGGGTGCAGCCCGGCGCCGGAGCTGCCGGACGGGTGCGCCGCCGCGTTCGGGGCGCTGCCCGCCGGTGCGGTGTGCGTGGTTGCCGGCGACGGCAACCAGCGGGACGCCGTCGCCAGGACCGCTGCCACGACCAGCAGCACCACCGGAGCCGCGGCCTGGCCCGGCCCCGGAAGCTCGACGCCCAGGGCCCCGCGCGCGTTTGTCGTGGTGCCCGACCAGATGTGGCCGAGCACCGACAGCGGGCCGGCCAGAGTGAGAGCGATCAGCGGCAGCGCAGAGAGCGCCGCAAGGGCGTGCACCGCGCCGGCCGCGGCCGTCAGGCCCGGTGCCGGCCTCTTCGGCCCGCCCGCCCGTACGAGACCCAACAGAGCGACCGCGCACAGGAGATAGCCCAGTTCCGACCACCCCTGCGGCACCGCCGCGCGGACCACGCCGCCGACGGCCGCGTTCGCCGCGAGACCCGCCACCGCGGAGGCGGCAAGCGCGACCGAGGACGCACGCCGGGCCGCGTACAGGGCCACGCCCGCCGCCACGAGCAGCAGCGCGGCAGGCGCGACCGCGTCGAGCGGCGTGTCCGCCGTCACCGACTGCCGGCCGCCGATCAGCAGTGCCCAGCCGCCCGTCGTCGCGGCACCGGTTGCGGCGATGCCCCGCAGGCTTGCCGGCTTCGCCCACATCGCGGCCGAGACATCGAGCACCGCGGTCGCCAGCAGCGCCCACTCCATCGGTGGCGCGCCCGCGGCTTCGGTCAGCGCCCACAGCGGAAGCGGGAGTTGCGCGGTCAGTACGGCGACCGGCAGCGGAAGCCGCAGCCGGTCGAACGACAGCCCGTAGACCGTCCAGAGCGCGGCAAGCGCGGCCGACGCGAAGGCCGCGTAGCCGAGCCCGTCGGTCCCGGACAGTGCCACTCGGTGCAGTGCGTAGGCGTCGAGCACCATCAGCACCAGGCCGAGCGCGGCCACCGACTCGGCGGTCGATGCGAGCCGCCTGCGCAGCAGCGCGACCGGTGCCACGAGGGCCGCGACAGTCACCGCGCCGAGCACGGCCGAGCGGCCGCCGATGCCCAAGTAACCCCAGCTGACCAGGGTGAAGGCGATCGCGGCGATGGTCAGCAGAATGCCGCCGAGGGTGAGCAGCACATTCTGCACACTCGGCGAAGAGGCCTCGGGCGCCGATGTGACGAAGGGCTGCGCGACGGAAGGCCGCGCGGCGAAGGCCGGCGTGACCGGTACGGCAGGCGCGACGGGCTGCCGGAGCGCGGCGATGAGCCAGGCTCTGCGGGCCAGCAACTGGGCCCGGCGGGCGTCCAGTCGGACCAGCTCGCGCTCGAGGATCGCCAGTTCCTCGTCGGGTGGCGGAACATTCTCCATGGTCCGGAAGTGTGGCCCCCGCCACATGACAGAACATGGGTGCGGATACTCAGATCGCGCGTGAGTACGCCCTGGCAGGAGCAGACTTCCACCATGAACTGGTGTCACTACCGCTTCCGCAGCGTCTGGGAGCTGCCGGCCGGACCGGGCGCCGTGTACCACGTGCTCGAGCGGGCCGGAGAGTACCCCCTGTGGTGGCCGCAGGTCCGCGAGGTGACCCAGCTCGACGCGGAGACCGGCACCGCGCGCTTCCGCTCCTTCCTCCCGTACGAACTGCTCGTCACCGCTCGCGCACAGCGGCGCGACCCGGTCGCCGGGTTGCTCGAAGTGGGCATGGAGGGGGACCTCGAGGGGTGGGCGCGGTGGACTGTGACACAGCGCGGCGCCGGCACCCGGGCCGTGTACGAACAGGAGGTGGAGGTGCGCAAGCCGCTGATGAGGCGGCTGGCCGTGCCGTGCCGGCCGGTCTTTCTCGCCAATCACGCGGCGATGATGCGTGGCGGGCGGCGTGGGCTGGCCGCATACCTCGGCAGGGTTTGAAGGAAACCCGCACGGGCCTGTATGGTTCAGTGCGTTCCCGGGCGATTAGCTCAGTGGGAGAGCGCTTCGTTCACACCGAAGAGGTCACTGGTTCGAACCCAGTATCGCCCACCGGGAGAGGCCGGGGCGTCTGTGGTCGGGCCGGCCGCGACCCCTTACCGGCGGCGGGGGTAGCCGGGGCTTTTTTCCTCTGGGCGCGCGGATTACTACAACCCCGACGGGCTCATTCTTCCCCCCCACTCCCCCCCCCGGGGCCGCGGCCGGCCCTCGCCCCCCCGCCCCGCCCTCGACGCTTTCCGGGCGCCGGTGTTCGCCGTGCTACTGGAGCCCGCCGTGCAGCGCGCCGAGCAGGGTCCCGCCCGGTGTGTCCCCGGACATCTCCCAGATCATCGCGCCCAGCAGCCCCTTCGACTTGATGTACGCGGCCTTCTGACCGATGGACCAGGTGTCGTCGAAGGACCACCACTGGCCGCCCGCGCCCTGATAGCCGTACGTGGCCACCGACTGGGTGTCGTGCTGGACCGTGAGGTTGGGGACGCCGGTGACGAGGTTCTGGTAGCCACGCGTGCCCGCCTCCTCCGCGAACTGGCCGGGGGCCGCGCCGTTCGCGGTCTGCCATTCACCGTTGACGCCGCCGGCGGCGACCTCTTTCCAGCCGCGGCCGTAGAACGGGAAGCCGATGGTCAGCTTGCGGGGCGGGACTTTGGCGCCGAGATACTTCTGGACCGCGCCGTCGACGCTGAAGTCGTCCGCGTACGGCGACTGGGCGTCCGGATAGAGGTTGGCCTGGTGGCCTGTGCGGTTCGGCTCCCAGGAGTTGTCGCTGCCCGCGCCGTGGAAGTCGTACCCCTGGACGTTGGCGTAGTCCAGGTCGCCGAAGATCTTCGAGAGGTCCCAGCCCGCATCGATCTTCTTCGGGTCGGCCGGGGTGAAGGCGGTGAGCAGCTTGTGCTCCCCACCGAGCGCGTCGAGCTGCTTGCGGAACTCGGCGATCAGAGCGGTGTTGTTGGCCTTGTCCGCGGCGCTCCAGTGGTTGCCGGGATGGCCGTCGGGGGAGCCCGGCCACTCCCAGTCCAGGTCGATGCCGTCGAAGATTCCCGCGGCGACGCCCGCTCCGCCCGCGCCGTTGTACACGGGCAGGTCGCCTTTGATGTACAGGTCGACGCAGGACTTCACGAACTTCTTCCGGGAGGCGTCGGTGGCGGCGACGTCGGAGAAGTACTTCGAATAGGTCCAGCCGCCGAGCGAGATGACGACCTTGAGGTTCGGGTGCTTGGCCTTGAGTTTCTTCAGCTGGTTGAAGTTGCCGCGCAATGTGCCCCAGCCGTCGTCGGCCACACCGTCCACCGACTGTGAGGCGGCGAAGGCACGGCCGTAGTCGGCCTCGGCGTCACCGGCTCCGTCGCCCTCGTTGGGGTCCTGCGGATTTCCGGAGACGCCCTTGGTGACACCGTTCAGACAGGTGAGGTTGGCCGGATCGATGTTGCCGAAGGCGTAGTTGACGACGTCGAGCCTGGCCGCGGCCCCGGATGTGTCGAGATTCCTGACAAAGTACTGACGGCCGTAGATGCCCCACTGCACGAAGTACCCGACGGTCGCGTGTCCGCCGGCGCCGACCGGGTCGGATGTGGTGACGGCGAGGGTGTTGCTCCCCGCGGAGGCGTTGTCGGCCGCGTCCCGTGCCTTGACGGTGAAGTCGTAGCGGGTGGCGGGGGAGAGGCCGGTGACCGTGGTGGCGAGAGCGGATGCCGGGACGGTTGCGGCCAGCGAGGTGCCCCGGTAGACGTCGTAGGCGGCGACCCGGTTGTTGTCGGTGGAAGCGTTCCAGGCGAGAGCGACCGTGCTGGAGGTCACCGCGGTGCTGCGCAGGTTGGCGGGTGCGGTGGGCGGGACGGTGTCGCTCGCCGGGTCGACGGTGGTCGCGGTGACGGCGGCGCCGACCGGTCCGAGGTTGCCGCGGGTGTCCTTGGCGCGGACCGTGAAGCTGTAGGTCGTCGCCGGGGACAGGTCGCGGACGGTGGCCGAGGTGGTCGCCGTTGCGGTGACCGGGGTGGTGCCGCGCAGCACCTCGTAGGAGGCGACGGGAAAGTCGCCGGGAGCGGCGGCGTTCCACTTCAGGCTCACCGTGCGGGCCGTGGTGTCGGTGACGGCCGGATCACCGGGTGCGGACGGCGGTCTGGCGGGGCTGCCGTCGCACTTGTCGCCGTTGACCAGGCAGCCGGTCGGTGCGGTGATCGGTCCTGAGGCGACGAACCAGTAGCTGTACGGCTCGGTGGTGCCGTTCGCCGGGACGGTGGTGTTGTAGTAGGCGGGCGTCACGGTGATGTGCGAGCCGCTGACCGTCGCCGTCCCGTTGTAGTGCTGAGTGATCGTCACGCCGGGCGGCAGATCGAATGCGAGGGTCCAGCCGGTGACGGGGGCGCCGGTGGTGTTCCTGACGACGTATGTTCCCTTCCACCAAGAGCCGTTGTCGGCACTGGTGAACGAGGCGGTGAGCGGGCCTGCGGCCTGCGCCGGGGTGGCGGCCAGACCGGTGAGCCCGGCCAGTGCGAGCACGATCGCGACGAGTACGGCGAGGAGCCGGCGGCGGGGCGGCGGCATGGGTCCGATTCCTGTGGACACGGTTCTCGTGGACACGGTTCTCCTAGGTGTGGGTGGGGCCTAGGTGTGGGTGGGGAGGGACGTCCCGTGTCTCTGTCTCTGACGTAACTGGGTTGTCGCGATCGCGTCAACGGCCTGGTGGGCGGGGAGGGCTGTACCAATGGCGCGCCGGGAGCGGATCCGCCGCGCTCCCGCCCCCGGAAAGGCGTAGACCAATTATCTTCGATTTTGCCTCCTCTTGACCTGTTGCCGCAACTCCGGTGTGCCGGGCGGAAGTTGCCTGACCCCCATCCCTTGACGGGGGCGCGACGCTTCGCTTCAATGCGCCTCGCAGGTCCAGACCAATCGTGGCGCCGCGTCAGGTCCGTCGACCCGCACCCGCCCCTCATTGGGAGGTCACGTGCGCATCCGAAATCGACTACTGGCCGGCCTCGGCGCGGCACTTCTCGCCGCGGCAGCCTCGCTCGCCGTGCCCGGCACGGCCCAGGCCGCCAACCTGCTCTCCAATCCCGGCTTCGAGACCGGCTCCCTCTCCGGCTGGTCCTGCACCGGCGGACTCGGCTCGGTGGTGAGCAGCCCCGTCCACAGCGGTACGAAGGTGCTGGCCGGCGCCGCAGGCAACAGCGACAACGCCAAGTGCACCCAGACCGTCCCGGTGCAGCCCAACACCGCCTACACCCTCTCCGGCTGGGTGCGCGGCAATTACGTGTATCTCGGCGTGACCGGCGGCGCGTCCACCTGGACACCGACGGCGACCGGATACACCCGGCTCACCGTGTCCTTCACCACGGGTGCCACGCAGACCAGCGCGGAGATCTACCTCAACGGCTGGTACGGACAGGGTACTTACTACGCCGACGACATCAGCCTCGACGGCCCCGGCGGCGGGGGCGGCGACACCCAGGCACCCACGACGCCCACGAATCCGCGCTCCACCGCCAAGACGTCCTCCAGCGTCTCGCTGGCCTGGAACGCCTCGTCCGACAACGTCGGAGTCACGGGTTACGACGTCTACCAGGGCTCGGCCAGAGCGCTCACGGTGACCGGAACCAGCGCCACGGTCAGCGGCCTGGCTGCCGCCACCCCGTACAGCTTCACCGTCCGCGCCCGTGACGCGGCAGGCAATCTCTCGCCGGCCTCGACCGCCGTCAGCGTGACGACCGACGCCGGCGGTGGCGGCGGCACCGGCTTCAAGCAGGCGGCCCCGTACCTCTACCTGGGCTGGGGCGATCCGCCGAGCGCCACCTCCGTGATGAGCGCCACCGGCATCAAGTGGTTCACCATGGCCTTCATCCTCTCCTCCGGCGGCTGCAACCCCGCCTGGGACGGCACGCGTCCGCTTGCCGGTGGCACCGACCAGTCCACCATCAACGCGATCCGTGGCGCGGGCGGTGACATCGTCCCGTCCATCGGCGGCTGGTCCGGCAACAAGCTCGGCCCGAACTGCTCCACCCCCGAGGCGCTGGCGGGCGCCTATCAGAAGGTGATCAGCGCGTACGGGCTGAAGGCGATCGACGTCGACATCGAGAACAGCGACGAGTTCGAGAACGAGGTCGTCCAGGACCGGATTCTGGGCGCCCTGAAGATCGTCAAGCAGAACAACCCGGGTCTGAGGACGATCCTCACCTTCGGTACGTCCACCACCGGGCCGACCTGGTGGGGCAACCGGCTCATCGAGCGCGCAGGCGCATTCCAGGCGGACATAGACGTCTTCACCATCATGCCGTTCGACTTCGGCGGCGGCGCCGACATGTACGGCAACACCGTCAACGCCGCCGAAGGGCTCAAGACCAAGCTGAAGAGCACCTTCGGATGGTCGGACGCCACCGCCTACGCCCATATCGGCATCTCGGGCATGAACGGCCTCAGCGACCAGCAGGAGCAGACCAGCCCGGCGACCTGGACCCAGATCAAGGACTGGTCCAACTCCCGTCACATCGCGCGCCTCGCGTTCTGGTCGGTCAACCGTGACCGGCCCTGCCCCGGCGGCGGTGTGGTGAGCAACTGCTCCGGCATCAGCCAGAGCAACTGGCAGTTCACCTCCATCACCGCGGGATTCACCGGCTGACGGCCGCCTGACCGAAACCGCCGCCCGTGGTACTTCCGGGTGGCGCCCCCGAGCGGGGCGCCACCCGGACTCAGGCCGCGGCCGGCAGATCCGGTCGCAGCGGCCAGTGCGGGTCCACCGGCTCCGGAGTACCACTGCGGGCGAACCACGCCTGCAGACCTCGTGCCTGCGCCGCGTGCCACACCGCCTGCAGCGTGTGCAGCTCCGACGGCGACAGCCGCTCCATCCGCGAGGCGAAACGCCGCCCCACCGCCCGTACGACCTCGAGCGCCGCCATGGCGTCCGCGGCCGCGTCATGGGCGCCCTCCAGCACCACCTCGTACTGCGCGCACAGGTCGCCGAGGGTACGGCGGCCCTTGCGGTAGCGGTCGAGATGCTTGTCGAGGACTCGCGGGTCCAGCACGCACAACGGCACGTGCTCCAGGTAGCGGCCCAGCGACGAGGCGCGGTGACGGCGCAGTTCGCGGTCGAGGATGGTCAGGTCGAAGGGCGCGTTCATCACGACGAGAGGGCGGGCGGCGGCGCACTGCTCGGCCAGCGCCCTGGCTATCTCCTCCATCACAGGCGCCGGCCAGCGGCCGTTGCGCTGCAGATGGTCGTCGGTGAGCCCGTGCACCTCGGTGGCGCCCGGCGGCACGGGCACCCCCGGATTGATCAGCCAGCGTGTGACGCGCGGCCGGCCGCCCGCCATGTCCTGGACGACGACCGCAGCCGAAACGATGCGGTCCTCCTCCACGTCAACTCCGGTGGTTTCGGTGTCAAATGCGGCCAGGGGGCCGTCATACCAGTGCGTCATCCCCGAACTCCTCGCACGTACCCGGCAGATGGCGTTGTCCCCCTGCCCGAATCGGTGATACCCGGGCTGTTTGCGCTGTACGCAGGACGGTGACAACACAGATGGGGGGCGGCGAAGTTGACGCCCCGTCGTGGGGACACTGATCGGTACAGCCCGGAAGGCACGAAGAGCCATGGCGCTCGCGCAGCCCGAACCGGGCGGGCTGCTGCCCGAGCGGATCGCACCGCTGCGCGGCGCACTCGCCACCACCGCCTGCATGGAGACGCTCCAGGTGGGCTATCTGCACGCGGTCGCCGCCGCGGCCGGCTGCTCCCTCTCGCAGCCTTTTCCGGACAACGGCATCGACTGGCACGTCAGTCACAGCTCCGCAGGACACTCGGTCGACGACGAGGTGACCATCAAGGTGCAGCTCAAGTGCACGTACCAGATCCCCCCGCACCCGCCCGGTCCGGCGTTCTCGTTCACGCTCGACAACGACCATCTGGTGAAGCTGGCCCGCACCCCCGTCTCGGTGCACAAGATCCTCGTCGTGATGCTCGTCCCCCGGACGCAGGGCGAGTGGCTGCGCGCCAGTCACGACCGGCTCGACCTGCGGCACTGCTGCTACTGGACCAATCTGGCCGGCCACCCGGTGACGGGCAGGCGCAGGACCACCGTGCGGATCCCGACCTCACGGATCTTCGACGACCGGGCGCTCTGCGAGATCATGACGAGAGTCGGGGCGGGAGGGAGACCCTGATGCAAGAGCCGGTACGGCCCCACCTGACGGGCGATGTGCCAGGAGTTTGGTACGGGAGCGGGGAACCCGACCCCGCCCAGGTCGACCCCGTCGTCCTCGGCGCGCTGCTCGACCGGCACGGCTGGCGGCGGCGCGGGGGAGCGGCGGGGCGCTATACGCGCTGGACCCCGCCGGTGCCCGGCGGGGGCGGCACGAGTCTGCTGGTACCGGAGAGCAGGTCCTTCCCCGACTGCGACGACCTCCTGAGCGAGGCGCTCACCGCGCTGGCGCGCAGTGCGGCACCCTCCGCCCGCGAGGTGCTCGTCGGGCTCACCGTACCCAGCGACGAGATCCGGTGGTGGCGGGACGTGCCGCCGGGGCCGTCCGGCGCGGCGTCGTGGACCGCGC
>NZ_JBSFUK010000017.1:0-124983 GCF_053591755.1 Streptomyces sp. NPDC002926 | reverse complement strand
CGGGCCGCGGCCAGGTCGGAGCCGCCGGCGGCCGCGCTGGCCGCCGCCCGCTCGGCGGCCCCGGGTGGTGCCCGGGTCACGCTGGGGCGCTCCGGGGACCTGTGGCGGGTGCGGGTCGAGGCGAAGGCTCCGGGGCCGGGCGGGCTTGCCCTGACGCTGAGCGCGGAGGCGGCTGCCCTCGCCGAGGACACGGTGGGCCAGGACACCGCCCAGGGCCCGGGAGCCGTCGGCCGAGCAGCCGCAGGCCTGGACGGCACAGCGGAGGTGGCCCAGTGAGCCGCGAGCGTGGGTCGGCGACCGTCTGGGCCGCCATGGCGACGACCGTGCTGTGTGCGGTGTTCGCGGCCGTGCTGGCCATGGGCCAGGCGGTGGTCGCCCGCCACAGGGCGGGCTCCGCCGCGGACTTGGCGGTACTCGCCGCGGCGGACCACGCCCTGAGCGGCACTGCCGCAGCCTGTGCGAAGGCCGCCGATGTGGCCCGGGCGCAGGGTGCGACGGTAGTCCGGTGCGCGGTGCGCGGCGAGATCGCCGAAGTGACGGCGCAGGCCCGCTTCGGCCCGTACGCCCCCACGGTCAGGTCGCGGGCGGGACCGCCGGGACCTCTTGGCCCGACGGGGCCACCCGGAGCAGTTCCGTGAGGAGGCGGACCGCGCCGCGCTTGTGCAGCGGATCGTTGCCGTTGCCGCATTTGGGGGACTGGATGCAGGACGGGCAGCCCGTCTCGCACTCGCAGGAGGCGATCGCCTCACGGGTGGCAGTGAGCCACTCGCGGGCGGCGTGGAAAGCCCGCTCGGCGAAGCCCGCGCCACCCGGATGGCCGTCGTACACGAAGACCGTCGGCAGCAGCGTGTCCGGGTGGAGCGGCACGGAGACCCCGCCGATGTCCCAGCGGTCGCAGGTGGCGAAGAGCGGCAGCATCCCGATCGAGGCGTGCTCGGCTGCGTGCAGGGCCCCGCCGAGCTGCTCCGGGTTGATCCGGGCGGCGTCCAGCTGGTCCTCGGTGACCGTCCACCACACGGCCCGGGTGCGCAGGGTGCGGGGCGGCAGATCGAGCTTGGTCTCGCCGAGTACCTCGCCGGTGATGAGTTTGCGGCGGAGGAAGGAGACGACCTGGTTGGTGACCTCGACGGAGCCGAAGCAGAGGCGTCCGTCGCCCCACGGGATCTCGGTGTCGGTCTCGAGTACGGAGATGGTGGTGGTGTCGCGGGCGGTGGTGGAGTACGGCGGGCTGGCCTCCTCGACCAGGGCGGCGGAGTCCTCCAGGTCCAGGCGCTTCACCAGATACGTACGGCCCTGGTGGAGGTGGACGGCCCCGTCGTGGACGGCGGTGTGGGCGGCCGACTCGTCGACCGTGCCCAGCAGCCGGCCGGTCGCCGCCTCGACGATCTGGACGGGTCGGCCGCCCTCGCCCCGGATGTCGGTGAGGTCGGCGGCCCGCTCGCGGCGCGTCCAGTGCCAGGCGGTGGCCCGGCGGCGGAGCAGCTTGGCGGCTTCCAGCTGGGGCATGAGTTCGGCCGTCGCCGGGCCGAACAGCTCAAGATCTTCTTCCGTGAGCGGGAGCTCGGCGGCGGCGGCGCACAGATGGGGGGCGAGGACGTACGGATTGTCCGGGTCGAGGACCGTGGACTCCACAGGCTGCTGGAACAGCGCCTCGGGGTGGTGGACGAGGAAGGTGTCCAGCGGGTCGTCGCGGGCGACGAGGATGGCGAGGGCGCCCTGGCCGGAGCGGCCCGCGCGGCCCGCCTGCTGCCACAGTGACGCCCGTGTCCCGGGGTAGCCGGCGATGACGACGGCATCGAGGCCCGAGACGTCGACCCCCAGCTCCAGGGCCGTGGTGGCGGCGAGGCCGAGGAGCTCGCCGGAGTGCAGGGCCCGCTCCAGGGCGCGGCGCTCCTCGGGGAGGTAGCCGCCGCGGTAGGCGGCGACACGCGGCGGCAGGGAGCGGTCGATCTCCGCGAGGCGTTCCTTGGCGATCACGGAGATGAGCTCGGCCCCCCGACGGGAGCGTACGAAGGCGACCGTACGGATGCCCTGGACGGTCAGATCGGTCAGGAGGTCGGCGGTCTCGGCGGTGGCGGTGCGGCGCACCGGAGCGCCTTTCTCGCCGTGGAGCTCGGTGAGCGGGGGCTCCCAGAGGGCGAACACGAGTTCGCCACGCGGCGAGGCGTCGTCGGCGACCTCCTGGACGGGCAGGCCCGTGAGTCGGCCGGCGGCCAGGGCGGGTTCCGCGGCGGTGGCGGAGGCGAGAAGAAAGACGGGGTTCGCACCGTAGCGGGCGCATACACGGCGAAGACGGCGCAGCACCTGGGCGACGTGCGAGCCGAAGACGCCCCGATAGGTGTGGCACTCATCGATCACCACGTAGCGCAGCGAGCGCAGGAAGGAGGACCAGCGAGGATGTGAGGGAAGTATCCCGCGGTGCAGCATGTCGGGGTTGGTGAGGACGTAATTGGCGTACTGCCGGACCCACTCGCGTTCCTCGACCGGCGTGTCGCCGTCGTAGACCGCGGGGCGGATGCGGTTGCCCAGCGGCGCGCTGAGCTCCTTCACCGCGCGGCGCTGGTCGGCTGCCAGGGCCTTGGTGGGGGCGAGGTAGAGGGCGGTCGTACCGCGACCGTTGGCGGCCTCGGAGCCGTCGAGCAGGGCGGTGAGCACGGGCGCGAGGTAGGCCAGCGACTTGCCCGATGCGGTGCCGGTGGCGATGACGACGGATTCGCCGTCCAGGGCGTGCTCAGCGGCGGCCGCCTGGTGGGTCCAGGGGTGCTCGATGCCGGCCTGCTGGATGGCGTTGATCACTTCCGGGCGGATGCGGTGGGGCCAGACGGCATGGCGGCCGGGCCTGGGGGGCAAGTGCTCCGTATGAGTGATGCGCGCAGCTCGGCTCGCCCCCGCGGTGAGCCGGTCGAGGACCGTACCGGGGGAGGGGCGGGTTTCCCCGTTCTCGGGAGGTCGTCTGGGACGGTGATTCTTGGCCATCGGCACCGAGTGTGTCACCGGAGTGACGGACAATGGTCCCAAGGCGTCGTGCATGGCTGCTGGTAAGTGATTGAATGCCATCGCGGCTGGCGACCGTCCTCCGGCTCCGCCGGGGAGACCTGAGGGGCGGCCGCTCGATAGCAAGGTGCTGGAGGATCCGTGGACCTGTCCCTGTCGACTCGCAATGTGTCCGGCCCTGGTGGCGACCGTACGGTCGTCGAGGTCGGTGGCGAGATTGATGTGTATACCGCGCCAAAGCTGCGCGAGCAGTTGGTCGAGTTGGTGAACGACGGCAACTACCACCTGGTTGTCGACATGGAGGGAGTGGACTTCCTCGACTCCACCGGCCTCGGCGTGCTCGTGGGCGGCCTGAAGCGTGTGCGTGCGCATGAGGGCTCGCTACGCCTGGTCTGCAACCAGGAACGCATTCTCAAAATCTTCCGGATCACAGGTCTGACCAAGGTGTTCCCCATCCACACCACGGTCGACGAAGCTGTCGCGGCGACCGACTGACGGTCGGCGCAGACTGCCGGAAGAAAGAGGGGCACCGGGCATCCAGCCCGGGCCTCTGAGATGCACGCCCGTACGTCTGAGGGGGAATGCATGGCCACCGTTGAACTCCGCTTCAGCGCCCAGCCCGAGCATGTCAGGACCGCCCGTCTGGTGGCCGCTGCCGTGGCTCGCCGGGCCGGGGTCGACGAGGCCGTGCTGGATGAGGTCCGGCTCGCGGTCGGCGAGGCATGCAGCCGTGCCGTCGGGCTGCACCGTAGCCATGGCATCACCGCCCCCGTTCGGGTGATGTTGTCCGAGGAGGAAAAGACCTTCTCCATCGAGGTCGGGGACGAGATCCCGGCTGCGGGCGGCGGTGGGTCCCATGGGGCCCCGGGCGCCCGTGAGGCCGGGGACGCGGACCTGGACTCCGACGGCGAGGACGAGATGATGGGCCTTGCGGTCATCAGTGGTCTCGTCGACGACGTGGAGGTCACCTCCACCGAGGACGGTGGCGTGATCCGGATGAGCTGGCCCACGACGCCGGCCACCATAGCGCCCTGATCGCGCGGTCCCGACCGTGCGGACAGTCCGTTGATCGTTTTTTAGTGTCGGGAAGTGAAGAGGCCCTGCTTGAGCAGGGCCTTTTTCCTTTTCCCTAGATCATCGATCAAGCGTCAATGCCTTTGCCCCATTACTTCTTTCGGGGGCATTTTAGGAACGCGATCATTTGCTGAGTAGCAAGTGAAGGTCAATTACACTTGTCGCGCTCTGTTTTGATCAGGTTCCGCTCCCTACAATCCGTCCACATCTTGAGCTCTGAGCGTCAAGGAGGACGAATGGCGGGGCTCGTCAACTCAGAACTGTCCGATCAACCCACTTCTCTTGCAGCTGCGGTACTCACCGACAACAACCGACTGATCGTGATCGTCATCGCGGCAGTCGCCCTGGCGGCACTGGTCGTCGCCCAGCTGCTGGTGCGCCAGGTGCTGGCCGCCGGCGAGGGCACCGATTCCATGAAGAAGATCGCGGCGGCCGTTCAGGAAGGCGCGAATGCCTATCTGACACGGCAGTTGCGCACCCTCGGCGTCTTCGCCGTAGTGGTGTTCTTCCTACTGCTGCTGTTGCCGGCCGACGACTGGTCACAGCGCGCCGGACGCTCGGTGTTCTTCCTGGTGGGTGCGATCTTCTCGGCAACCACCGGATACATCGGCATGCGTCTTGCCGTACGAGCAAATGTGCGCGTGGCCGCGGCCGCGCGTGAAGCCACGCCGGCGGAGGGCGAGCCGGAAAAGGATCTGACGGCCGTTTCGCACAAGGCCATGAAGATCGCTTTCCGTACGGGAGGCGTGGTCGGCATGTTCACGGTGGGCCTCGGCCTGCTCGGTGCCTCCTGCGTGGTTCTCGTCTACGCGGCCGACGCCCCCAAGGTGCTCGAGGGCTTCGGCCTCGGCGCCGCGCTGATCGCCATGTTCATGCGTGTCGGCGGCGGCATCTTCACCAAGGCGGCCGACGTCGGCGCCGACCTTGTCGGCAAGGTCGAGCAGGGCATCCCGGAGGATGACCCGCGCAACGCCGCCACCATCGCCGACAACGTGGGCGACAACGTCGGTGACTGCGCGGGTATGGCTGCCGACCTCTTCGAGTCGTACGCCGTCACGCTCGTGGCGGCACTCATCCTCGGCAAGGCGGCATTCGGCGACGCCGGACTCGCCTTTCCGCTGATCGTCCCGGCGATCGGCGTGGTCACCGCGATGATCGGCATCTTCGCGGTCGCCCCGCGGCGCGCCGACCGCAGCGGGATGACTGCCATCAACCGCGGATTCTTCATCTCCGCACTGATCTCGCTCGCCCTGGTGACCCTGGCGGTCTACATCTATCTGCCGTCCTCGTATGCCAAGTTGGACGGCGTCAGCGAGGCCGCCATCACCACGCACGGTGGGGACCCGCGGATCCTGGCGGTCGTCGCCGTGGCCATCGGCATTGTGCTGGCGGCCCTGATCCAGCAGCTGACGGGTTACTTCACCGAGACCACCCGGCGTCCCGTCAGGGACATCGGCAAGTCCTCGCTGACCGGACCCGCGACGGTTGTACTGGCCGGTATCTCCATCGGGCTGGAATCCGCCGTCTACACCGCGCTGTTGATCGGCCTCGGCGTGTACGGGGCGTTCCTGCTCGGCGGTACGTCGATCATGCTCGCGCTCTTCGCGGTGGCGCTGGCCGGCACCGGCCTGCTCACCACCGTCGGCGTCATCGTCGCCATGGACACCTTCGGTCCCGTCTCCGACAACGCTCAGGGCATCGCCGAGATGTCCGGGGACGTCACGGGCGCGGGCGCGCAGGTCCTCACCGACCTCGACGCCGTCGGCAACACCACCAAGGCCATCACCAAGGGCATCGCCATCGCCACGGCTGTACTGGCGGCGGCCGCGCTCTTCGGCTCGTACCGCGAAGCCATCGCGAATGCCGCACGGGACGTCGGTGAGAAGGTCGGCGACGGCGCCCCGATGAATCTGGTGATGGATATCTCGCAGCCCAACAACCTGGTGGGTCTCATCCTCGGCGCCGCGGTCGTATTCCTCTTCTCGGGGCTGGCGATCAACGCCGTGTCCCGGTCGGCGGGCGCGGTGGTCTACGAGGTGCGGCGGCAGTTCCGCGAGCACCCCGGGATCATGGACTACACCGAGACGCCGGAGTACGGGCGCGTCGTCGACATCTGCACCAAGGACGCGCTGCGCGAGCTGGCCACACCGGGTCTGCTCGCCGTACTGACCCCGATCGCGGTTGGCTTCTCGCTCGGTGTGGGAGCCCTCGGGTCCTTCCTCGCGGGCGCCATCGGCACCGGCACCCTGATGGCCGTCTTCCTGGCCAACTCCGGTGGTGCGTGGGACAACGCCAAGAAGCTCGTCGAGGACGGCCATCACGGCGGCAAGGGCAGCGAGGCCCATGCCGCGACCGTCATCGGCGACACCGTCGGTGACCCTTTCAAGGACACCGCCGGGCCCGCCATCAACCCGCTGCTGAAGGTGATGAACCTGGTGGCACTGCTCATCGCGCCCGCGGTGGTGCAGTTCAGCTACGGAGACGACTCCAACGCCGGAGTCCGGGCGGTGGTGGCGGTACTCGCCATCCTCGTCATCACCGGCGCGGTGTACATCTCCAAGCGGCGAGGCATCGCTGTCGGTGACGACGGCAATTCCGCGGAGCGGAGCGCGAAGTCACCTGATCCTGCGGTGGTTTCGTAGCACCTGCTCAAAAGGCGGGCGGACGGCGCACTTTGACGCGTCGTCCGCCCGTTTTCGTGCCTCGGGTGAGCCTTGTCTCCCTTGGTGCAAATGGCTTCAATAGGCAATAAATGGGGCGCACGACACGCGGTTGTCGCCCACATGGCGTGTATGTTCCGGGGCCGAGAGCCTTGGAAGGGACCAATCCGGTGAACAAGAAGCTTGCGGCCGCGCTGTCCGGCGGTGCGGTACTGGTACTGGCACTGTCGGGCTGCAGCGACGACGACGGTGACGGCAAGGTGAATGCCTGGGCCAAGAAGGTCTGCGACCAGGCACAGCCCCAGATCCAGAAGAGGGCCGACGCCCAGCAGACCATCATCTCGACTGCGGCCGACGGCAAGCCGGCCGACATCCGGGCAGCGGACTCGAAGGCCTTCCAGGACATCGCCGCGGCGGACAGTGCGCTGGCCACCGCCGTGAAGGAGGCCGGTACGCCGCCCGTCGAAAACGGCGAGAAGCTTCAGACGGACGCGGTCAACGAACTCAATGCCACGGCCAAGGCGTACCTCGCCCTGAAGAAGCAGGTCGACAGTCTCGACGCGAAGGACCAGCAGAAGTTCGCGGACGGCCTGCAGGGCGTCGCCGACGGTCTGAAGAAGATCGAGACGATGGATCAGGACGCGCTGAAGAAGCTGCAGTCCGGCGAGCTGGGCAAGGCGATGGCGAAGCAGCCCGGCTGCCAGGCGGCGAAGAAGTCGAGCCCCGCGTCCGCTCCCGACGCCCCGTCCGGACCGGCCGACCCGTCCGCCTCCGCGCCCGCGAAGGCCGGAGCGACCCCCTCGGGCAAGGCATCCAGCAAGGCGTAACCCGCCGGCTGCCCGCATCCGTCCGCGCGCTTAGGCCCCGTCCGCGGGCCTCGGTCCCCGGCCGGCGGTGGCGGTGCCCCTGCCCCGTGGTGGTGGCGCTCCTGCTCCGCCCGCGGCCTGGCAGCCCGCTGTACGGCTCGGCATGCGTACATGGCCCGTTCCCCCGAGCCACGGGGGACCGGGCCGTGCGGCGTTTGTCAGTGGTGGCGGCCACAATGGGCGGGTGAGTACGACCAGCCTCACCGCAGGCCTTCCTTCGCCCGACCACTCGCCCCGGCTGCGTGAAGTTCTCCTCGCCGCCGCTTTCACCGCCGACGGGCTGCTCGAGGTGCTCGGCGCGCCCGCGTATGCCGCGCTCGCCCGCAGCGAGACCGTGCCCGCCCTGCGGGCCACCCGCGGTGACAGCGCCCTGGACACGCTCGTACAGCTGTTCCTGCTGCAGCGTCCCGTCGCGTACGAGCGCGCGCGGGCCGCACTGCCCCTCGAGGAGTGCCTGGCCGACGGCTGGCTGCTGCGTGACGGCGGGGAGGTACGGGCCACGGTGGATGTGCGGCCGTACGGCGGACCCGAGGGACAGGACTGGTTCATCGTCTCCGACCTGGGGTGCGCGGTCGGCGGTGCGGGCGGCGCGAGCGGCCATGGCGAGGGCGTGGTGCTCGGCGTCGGTGGGGCGTCCACCACGCTCGCGGGGATCACCGTCCGCACGCCGGTCTCCTCCGCACTCGACGTGGGCACCGGTTCCGGTATCCAGGCGCTGCATGCCGCACAGCACGCGACGCGTGTCACGGCGACCGATCTGAACCCGCGCGCCCTGCACTTCGCACGGCTGACCCTCGCTCTCTCCGGGGCGCCGGAGGCCGATCTGCGCGAAGGCTCGCTCTTCGAGCCGGTCGGGCAGGAAACATACGACCTGATCGTGTCGAACCCGCCGTTTGTGATCTCGCCCGGCGCCCGGTTGACCTACCGGGACGGCGGGATGGGCGGGGACGATCTGTGCCGCACGCTCGTTCAGCAGGCGGGAGCCAGGCTGAACGACGGGGGATACGCGCAGTTCCTCGCCAACTGGCAGCACGTGGAGGGGCAGGAGTGGCAGGAGCGCCTGCGTTCCTGGGTGCCGCGCGGCTGTGACGCGTGGATCGTGCAGCGCGAGGTGCAGGACGTGACGCAGTACGCCGAGCTGTGGCTGCGCGACAGCGGCGACCACCGCAGCGACCCGGCCGAGTACGCGGCGCGGTACGGCGCGTGGCTGGACGAGTTCGAGGCGCGTAAGACCAAGGCTGTCGGCTTTGGCTGGATCACACTGAGGAAGTCCGGTTCCGAGCGCCCGTCGATCGTCGCCGAGGAGTGGCCGCACCCCGTCGAGCAGCCGCTCGGCGAGAGCGTGCAGGCGCATTTCGCGCGGCAGGACTATCTGCGTACGCACGACGACGCGGCCCTGCTCGCAGGTCACTTCAGGCTGGCGGCGGAGGTCGTGCAGGAGCAGGTCGGGCTGCCGGGCGCGGAGGACCCCGAGCATGTGGTGCTCCGTCAGAACCGCGGTATGCGGCGCGCCACCAAGGTGGACACGGTCGGCGCGGGCTTCGCCGGGGTGTGCGACGGGACGCTGAGCGCCGGGCGGATCCTGGACGCGATCGCCCAGCTCATCGACGAGGACCCGGTGGTGCTCCGCGACCGCACGCCGCAGGCCGTACGGCTGCTGGTCGAGGAAGGCTTCCTGGAACCGGTCCGTCCATGAGATGAAACCGGCCAACATCCGCAAGAAGAACAGGCAGGAAGAACAGGCAAGCAGGCAAGAAGAGCACAGGAAGATCGGCGAGAGCAGGAAGAACAAGAGGAAGAGGAGCCGCCGCCTCCGCTGCGCCCTCCTCGACCTTCTCGGCCCGCCTCTCGCCCGCCCCGAAACCGGCACTCCGCCCGGCTCTCGATCGTCACCGCGACCGGGCGGGTGAACCCGCCCGGCGTTCACCAGGAATTCGTGCCCCCGACGCCCCGAGCTGTCAGCCTCGGGCCGCCGGGGACGTCCGGACACCAGGGAAGAGCGGGGTATGGGCATGGAGAGCGGGCCAGCGATCTTCGCCGGGACGGTATTCGCGCTGTTCGGGGCCGGGCTGCTGCTGTGGACAGGAGGACGTGTGGCGCACCGTTCCCCTGTTGCCCACGGAGTGAGCCCCGCCACGGCTCTCGCTCTCGCGGCCGTCTTCGGCGCGGCGTCCCTCGCCCTTGGGGTGTGGTGCTTCGGCCGCGTCTGATCTGGGGCAGGAGCGGCGACGTGCCGGTCCGGGCGGCAGGAATGGCCGGACTCGGGTTACCGTTCGAGTGGCCGTTGCGGGCTTTTGCCGTTTGACATGAGGGCGGGTTGTACCGTCACACTCCGCAGCGACAGCAGCGGCAGGACCGTGACCACGCGGTCTCAGTGCCGTTTGTGCCCATCGAGCGTCGACCGGAGAGAAGAGCGAAGTTGTCCCCGACCAGCGAGACCGCAAAGGGCGGCCGCCGACTCGTGATCGTCGAGTCTCCTGCCAAGGCTAAGACGATCAAGGGCTATCTCGGCCCTGGATACGTCGTCGAGGCGAGCGTCGGGCACATCCGCGACCTCCCGAACGGCGCCGCCGAGGTGCCCGAGAAGTACACCGGCGAGGTGCGCCGCCTCGGAGTCGACGTCGAACATGACTTCCAGCCCATCTATGTCGTCAATGCCGACAAGAAGGCGCAGGTCAGAAGGCTGAAGGAGCAGCTCGCCGAATCCGACGAGCTCTACCTCGCAACCGATGAGGACCGCGAGGGCGAGGCCATCGCCTGGCACCTCCTCGAGGTCCTCAAGCCCAAGGTCCCCGTCCACCGGATGGTCTTCCACGAGATCACCAAGGACGCGATCCGTGACGCCGTGGCCAACCCGCGCGAGCTCAACCAGCGCATGGTCGACGCCCAGGAGACCCGCCGAATCCTCGACCGCCTCTACGGCTACGAGGTCTCGCCGGTCCTGTGGAAGAAGGTCATGCCGCGGCTGTCCGCCGGCCGTGTCCAGTCCGTCGCGACCCGCCTCGTCGTCGAGCGTGAGCGCGAGCGAATCGCCTTCCGCTCCGCCGAGTACTGGGATCTGACCGGCACCTTCTCGACCGGCAGGGCCGGGGACGCCTCCGACCCCTCGACCCTCACGGCCCGCCTGAACACCGTCGATGGACGGCGCGTCGCGCAGGGCCGCGACTTCGGCTCGGACGGGCAGCTCAAGTCCGGCCAGGTTCTCCACCTGGACGAGGCGAACGCCCGCGCGCTCGCCGCCGGGCTCCAGGACGCCTCGTTCGCCGTCCGCGGGGTCGAGTCGAAGCCGTACCGTCGCTCTCCGTACGCACCTTTCCGTACGACGACGCTGCAGCAGGAGGCCTCCCGCAAGCTGGGCTTCGGGGCCAAGGCCACCATGCAGGTCGCGCAGAAGCTGTACGAGAACGGCTTCATCACCTATATGCGTACCGACTCCACCACGCTCTCCGACACCGCAATCTCGGCGGCGCGGGCACAGGTCACGCAGCTGTACGGAGCCAACTACCTGCCGGAGAAGCCGCGCGTCTATGCCGGCAAGGTCAAGAACGCGCAGGAGGCGCACGAGGCGATTCGCCCTTCGGGTGATCGTTTCCGCACTCCGGCCGAGACGGGTCTGAGCGGTGACCAGTTCCGCCTCTACGAGCTGATCTGGAAGCGGACCGTCGCCTCCCAGATGAAGGACGCGGTCGGCAACAGCGTCACCGTCAGGATCGGCGGCCGGGCGAGCGACGGCCGGGACGCGGAGTTCACCGCGTCCGGCAAGACGATCACCTTCCACGGCTTCATGAAGGCCTACGTGGAGGGGGCCGACGACCCGAACGCCGAGCTCGACGACCGTGAGCGGCGCCTGCCGCAGGTCGCCGAGGGCGACGCGCTGTCCTCCGAGGAGATCTCGGTCGACGGCCACGCGACCAAGCCGCCTGCCCGCTACACCGAGGCCTCGCTGGTCAAGGAGCTGGAAGAGCGCGAGATCGGCCGTCCGTCGACGTACGCCTCGATCATCGGCACCATCCTCGACCGCGGCTATGTCTTCAAGAAGGGGACGGCACTCGTGCCCTCCTTCCTCTCCTTCGCCGTGGTCAACCTGCTGGAGAAGCACTTCGGCCGGCTCGTCGACTACGACTTCACCGCACGGATGGAGGACGACCTCGACCGCATCGCGCGGGGCGAGGCGCAGGCCGTGCCGTGGCTGAGGCGGTTCTACTTCGGCGGGGGCGACGCCGCCGCCGGTGCGGCCGCCGCGGTCGGCAACGGCGACGGCGACCACCTCGGCGGTCTGAAGGAGCTGGTGACCGACCTCGGCGCGATCGACGCCCGGGAGATCTCCAGCTTCCCGGTCGGCGAGGGCATCGTGCTGCGCGTCGGCCGCTACGGCCCGTACATCGAGCGTGGTGAGAAGGACGCGGAGGGCCACCAGCGCGCCGACGTTCCCGAGGAACTCCCGCCGGACGAGCTGACCGTGGAGTACGCGGAGGAGCTGCTGGCCAAGCCGAGCGGCGACTTCGAGCTGGGCACCGACCCGGTCACCGGGCACCAGATCATCGCGCGGGACGGTCGTTACGGCCCGTACGTCACGGAGGTGCTGCCCGAGGGCACGCCGAAGACCGGCAAGAACGCGGTCAAGGCGCGTACCGCCTCGCTCTTCAAGTCGATGTCGCTCGACACGGTCACGCTCGAGGACGCGATGAAACTGATGTCGCTGCCGCGGGTGGTCGGCGTCGACGCGGATGACGTCGAGATCACCGCGCAGAACGGCCGGTACGGCCCGTATCTGAAGAAGGGCACGGACTCGCGTTCGCTCGAGACCGAGGACCAGCTCTTCAACATCACGCTCGAAGAGGCCCTGGCGATCTACGCGCAGCCGAAGCAGCGGGGCCGGGCAGCCGCCAAGCCGCCGCTGAAGGAGCTGGGCACGGACCCGGTGAGCGAGCGTCCTGTGGTCGTCAAGGACGGCCGCTTCGGTCCGTACGTCACGGACGGCGAGACGAACGCGACCCTGCGCACGGACGACAGCGTCGAGGACATCACGCCCGAGCGCGGTTACGAGCTGCTCGCCGAGAAGCGGGCCAAGGGCCCCGCCAAGAAGACGGCGAAGAAGACCGCGGCCAAGAAGGCACCGGCGAAGAAGACCGCCGCCAAGAAGACGGCGGCCAAGAAGACAACGGCGAAGAAGACCGCCGCGAAGAAGACGACGGCCGTGGCCAAGAAGACGACTGTGGCCGCGGCGAAGAAGTCGGCCGCGTCGGCGAAGGCGTCGACGGACGAGTAGCGAGATCATCACGGGCGTTCTGTGCGGAGAGTTTTGTGCGGGGAGATTTCCCGCCCTCCGCACAAAGCGCCCGTATGTTCGGCCGGGCCTCCGGGGAGTGGTGCGCTCCGGATAGGCTGGGCGGATGACGCGAGCCGAGCAGCCAGCCGAGCAGCAGGCGGTCATGAGCACCGTCTCAGAGACTGCCTCAGACGCCGACGCATCCGGAGCACTTGCCGAGGACTCACGTGAGCGCGCGGTGCGGGCCCTGCTGCGCTTCCCGCCGCTGAGGCGGCTGTGGAGCGCTCAGGCCATCGGCGGCGTCGGGGATGCCGTCGCCGTTTTCGTGCTTCTGCTGCTGACGCTGCAGGCGGCGGTTCTCGAGGGCTCGTTCGGGGCGGGCTACCGCGGGGCGGCCTTCGCCGTCGCCATGGTGCTCGGCACCCGTGTCCTTGCCACGTTGCTCTTCGGCGCCGTACTGCTGGGCCCGCTGACGACGCTCACCTCGCCGAACGGCCCGCTCGACCGCCGCTGGACCATGATCGGTGCGGACGTCCTGCGTCTTGCGCTGCTGATCGTGGCGCCCCTGTGGATCGACTGGACCCCCGACAACGCGACGGCGATCCTGCTGATCACCGTGTTCGTCACCGGCGTCGCCGAGCGCTTCTGGACGGTCGCCCGCGACGGCGCCGCCCCCGCTCTGCTGCCCGCCCCGCCGCTGGAAGGGGCGGCGGTCCGTCCGCTGCCGGACCACCTCGACGCACTGCGCCGACTCTGGCTGCGTACGGGCTTCGCCACCATTCCTGTCGGCGCCGCGGCGCTGCTCATCGGCACACTGATCGGCAATCTGCTCGGCTCGGGCATCGAGTGGTTCTCGCTGCACCAGGCGGCCCTCGGTTCGTACATCGCGGCTGGTCTCTTCGCCGCGTCCGTATCGACGCTGTACTTTCTGGAGCTGCCCGGCTCGCTGACCCCGCGGCCGCGCTCGCCGCTGGAGGGCCTGCGCCGTCCGGCCACCGGCAATGGGCTGGACAAGGGGCGTACGGGCGCCATCCCGCTGTTCGTTCTCGGCTGCGCGGCTGTTGCGGGCGCGATCTCGTCCGCCGTCGCCGTCTCCGTACTGCACGCCTTCGACCTGGGCGGCGGGCCCGCGGCCTTCGCGCTGCTGGTTCTGGCGCTGACGGGCGGTACCGGTATCGGTATCCGCAGTGCCGGCGCCGTACTGCCCACGCTCTCCCGCCGGCGGCTGCTCGCGATCGCGCTCGCGGTCACCGGTGTCGCACTGCTCGCCATGGGGCTGGTGCCGGACACGGCGACCGTGCTGTTCATCGCGCTGCTCGCCGGACTCGCCGCCGGTGTCGCCGCGAGCACCGGGCACGCGCTCATCGACCAGGAGGCCGAGGACTTCCGGCGGGCCCGGATCACCGAGCACCTCCAGGCGGTCGTGCGGGTCGCCATCGCCCTCGGCGCGGTCGCGGCCCCGCTGCTCGCCGCCGCGATCGGGCCGCACCGGCTCGCGAGTGGCGACTTCGTCTTCGCGCACGGCGGCGCGGCGTTCACGCTGATGCTGGTCGGCGCGCTGCTCCTGCCTGTCGCGGCCGTCGTCCTCGCCAAGACGGACGACAGGTCGGGCGTACCGCTGCGTCGCGATCTTGGCGACGCGCTGCGCGGCGGGGCCGATCCGGCACAGGCGTCGGCGACGAACGGTTTCTTCATCGCCATCGAGGGCGGCGACGGGGCCGGGAAGTCCACGCAGGTCGAGGCGCTCGCGGAGTGGATCCGGGCGAAGGGCCACGAGGTTGTGGTGACGCGTGAGCCGGGTGCGACGCCGATTGGCAAGCGGCTGCGCTCGATCCTGCTGGATGTGTCGTCGGACGGGCTCTCGAACCGTGCGGAGGCGCTGTTGTACGCCGCTGACCGGGCCGAGCACGTCGATTCGGTCGTACGGCCCGCACTGGAGCGCGGCGCGATCGTCATCTCCGACCGCTACATCGACTCTTCGGTCGCCTATCAGGGTGCCGGGCGCGATCTGTCGCCGACCGAGATCGCCCGTATCTCGCGCTGGGCGACGGACGGACTCGTACCGCATCTGACCGTGCTGCTCGATGTCTCGCCGGAGACCGCGCGCGAACGCTTCACGGAGGCGCCGGACCGGCTGGAGTCGGAGCCGGCGGAGTTCCACCAGCGGGTGCGTTCCGGTTTCCTGACGCTGGCCGCGGCGGACCCGGGCCGGTATCTGGTGGTCGACGCGGGCCAGGAGCCGGAGTCGGTCACCACCGTCGTACGGCACCGGCTCGACCGGCTGCTTCCGCTTTCCGAAGCCGAGGTGAAGGCGCAGGAGGAAGCGCGGAAGGCGGCCGAGGAGGAAGCCCGTCGGCGCGCGGAGGCGGAAGCCGCGCGCAAGGCGGAGGAGGAGCGGGTCGAGCGCGAGCGGCAGGAACAACTGGCCAAGCTCCGGGCCGAGGAGGAGGAGCGCAAGCTCCGCGAGCTGGAGGAAGCGCGGCAGCGCGAGGCCGAGCGGCAGGCGGAGGAGGCCCGGCTGCGGGCCGAGGACGCGCGGCGACGGGCGGACGAGGAGCGGGCGCGGCGGCTCGCCGAGGAGAGGGCGGCCGCGGCGGAGCAGGAACGGCGCCGCAAGCAGGCCGAGGAGGAGGCGCGGCTCCGTGCCGAGGCGGAGGAGCGTCGCCTGGAGAAGCAGCGCAAGGCGGAGGAGGCACTGCTGCGGGCGGAGGAAGCGCGGCGGGTGGCGGAGGCGGCGGCTGCCGCTTCTGCGGCTTCGGCTTCGGCTTCGGCCTCGGCTCATGATGTGACCGTGCCGACCCCGGTGGTCACGCCGGACGCGGTGACGCGGGAGGTGCCCGCGGTTCCGGATGTGGACGAGACGACACTGCTGCCGAAGGTGCCGGCGGATACGGACGAGACGACGGTGCTTCCGCCGGTGTCGAGGGACGTGGACGAGACGACCGTGCTTCCGCCGGTACGGGACTCCGCACGCGGGCCGGTACGGGACAGCGATCCGGCCGACCGGGTCCCGCCGGGCATCTTCCGCGAGGAGACCGGAAGCGAGGGTACGAACGAGCGCACCCGCGAGCTCCCGCAGGTCGACCCGGACTCGGGCCGTCCCCGCCGCCGTTCGGACTGGGCGGAGGAGACCCCGTTGGACGACCTTCCGACGTTGGCGGACGAACTGCTCGGCCCGCACGACGAGGACAAGAACGGCCGGCGGGGCGGGCGCTGACGGGTTCGGCGCTTCGGGGCCGTTTGCGGCGCAGGGGGTTCGTCCTGGTGCTGGTTCGGGTGGCGCGTCCCTGCCACCCCGTCCGGACTGTCAGACCCCTGCCCCACAATGGAACTCCCAGCACGAAAGGCGGTGACGGCCCATGACCGTATGGGACGACGTGGTCGGCCAGGAGCGCGTCCAGGCGCAGCTCTCCGCCGCCGCCCGGGACGCCGACACCCGCGTCACCGCCCAGGCCGTCGGCGACCCCGCCCCCGATGCGTCCAAGATGACGCACGCCTGGCTGTTCACCGGCCCACCCGGCTCCGGACGGTCCACCGCCGCCCGGGCCTTCGCCGCCGCGCTGCAGTGCACCAGCCCCGACCGCGCCCTCGGCGGTGAGCCCGGCTGCGGATTCTGCGACGGCTGTCACACCACCCTCGTCGGTACGCACGCGGACGTCGACGTGATCCGTACGGACCTGCTCTCCATCGGCGTCAAGGAGACCCGCGAGCTCGTCCGCCGCGCCCAGCTCTCCCCGGCCGGCGGCCGCTGGCAGGTGATCATCCTGGAAGACGCCGACCGGCTGACCGAAGGCGCGGGCAATGTCCTGCTGAAGGCCGTCGAGGAGCCCGCTTCCCGCACCGTTTGGCTGCTCTGCGCGCCCTCCCTCGAGGACGTACTCCCCACCATCCGCTCCCGGTGCCGCCACCTCACCCTCCGTACGCCACCGGTCGCCGCCGTCGCCGACGTCCTGATCCGGCGGGACGGCATCGAGCCGGAGGCCGCCGTCTTTGCCGCCCGTGCCACCCAGGGGCACATCGGCCGTGCCCGCCGGCTGGCCACAGACGAGCGGGCCCGCGCCCGCCGGGCCACCGTTCTCAAGCTGCCATTGCGCGTCGGGGACATCGGCGGCTGTCTCAAGGCCGCCCAGGAGCTGGTCGACGCCGCGGCCGAGGACGCCAAGCAGGTGGCCGAGGAGATCGACGTCAAGGAGACCGAAGACCTCAAGACGGCGCTCGGCGCGTCCGCCGGCGGCCGGATGCCGCGTGGCACGGCGGGGGCGATGAAGGAGTTGGAGGACAAGCAGAAGCGTCGCAAGACCCGTAGCCAGCGCGACAGCCTCGACCTCGCGCTCACCGATCTGACCGGCTTCTACCGCGATGTGCTGGCCCTCCAGATGGGCTCGGAGGTCGCGCTCGCCAATCTCGACGTACGAGATTCCCTCGACCGGATCGCCCGTGGTTCGACCCCGGAAGCCACCCTGCGCCGGATAGAGGCGGTGGTCGCGTGCCGTCAGGCGCTGGACCGTAATGTCGCGCCGCTGCTGGCGGTGGAGGCGATGGCGGTCACCCTCCGCGCCGGCTGACGTCCGGTCTGCGGCTCTCCTCGCCGGCTGATGTCCGGCCTGCGACCCTCCGCGTCGACCGATGTCCGGCCTGCGGTTCTCCTCTCCGGCCGGGGCGGAGCAATACCTGGTGACCACCAGCACTCCGCACCGCCCGACGGCCGAGCGATCCGCACCCTCCGCCAGGCCGACCTGCCTGCCGCCGATCGGTTGACCGGCTCACCCGTAAGAGCGCGGAAAGGCGGCACCGGACAACCTGCTATTAGGCTCCATAGATGGACACCAGGCGCCTGCTCCGTACCTCCGCACTCGTGCTGGCCACCGCCGGCCTGCTCATCTCCGGCTGCACCGGTGGGAGTTCGTCACCGAGCGCCTCCGAGTCCGCCTCCTCCGGCGGTGGCGGCGGAGCCGCCCCGGCCGCCGCTCTCAAGCCGTACTACGCACAGCAGCTGAAGTGGCGGCCCTGCGGCGTCCCCGGTTTCGACTGCGCCACGATGAAGGCCCCGCTCGACTACGCCAAGCCCGACGGCGACTCGGTCAAGCTCGCCGTCGCCCGGAAGAAGGCCACCGGCCCCGGCAAGCGCCTCGGCTCCCTGGTCGTCAATCCGGGCGGCCCCGGCGGCTCGGGCGTCAGCTATCTCCAGGGGTACGCGGGCATCGGCTACCCGCCGCCCGTCCGTGCCCGCTACGACATGGTGTCCTTCGACCCGCGCGGCGTCGCCCGCAGCGAGCCCGTCGAATGCCTCAGCGGCAAGGAGATGGACGTGTACACCCAGGTCGACCAGACGCCGGACGACGCAGCCGAGACGACCCGTCTTGCCACGTCGCTCGAGGGCTTCGCGGCAGGCTGCGAGAAGCGCTCCGGCGCGATCCTGCCTCATGTCTCCACCGTCGAGGCGGCGCGTGACATGGACATTCTGCGTGCTGCGCTGGGCGACGAGAAGCTGTCGTACGTCGGGGCTTCGTACGGAACCTTCCTCGGCGCGACATACGCCGAGCTCTTCCCCGACCGAGTCGGCCGCCTCGTCCTCGACGGCGCGATGGACCCGTCGCTGGCGTCCCGGCAGATGAACCGCGACCAGACAGCGGGCTTCGAGACCGCGTTCCAGTCCTTCGCGGCCGACTGCATCAAGGTGAAGGACTGCCCGCTCGGCACCGAGTCGGTCGCCGACGCCTCCCATCGCCTCAAGGCATTCTTCGCAGAGCTCGACGCCAAGCCCGTCCCGACGGGTGAGAGCCGCGAGCTCGGCGAGTCCCTGGCCACCACCGCGGTGATCGCCGCGATGTACGACGAGGCCGCCTGGCCGCAGCTCCGCCAGGCCCTGACCCGCGCCATGGGCGGCGACGGCGCGCCGCTGCTCTCGCTGGCCGACAGTTACTACGAGCGCGGGGGCGACGGCTCGTACGCGAACCTGATGTACGCCAATGCGGCCGTGAACTGCCTGGACCTGCCGCCGGCCTTCACCGCCCCCAAGGCGGTGCAGTCGGCTCTGCCCGATTTCGAGAAGGCCTCCCCGGTCTTCGGCAAGGGCTTTGCCTGGGCCTCCCTGAACTGCGCGTACTGGCCCACCCCCGCCACCGGCGCGCCGCACCGCATCGAGGCGAAGGGCGCCGCTCCGATCGTGGTCGTCGGCACCACCCGGGACCCCGCCACGCCCTACAGGTGGGCGCAGGGGCTGGCAGGGCAGCTCTCCTCCGGGCGCCTGCTCACGTACGACGGCGACGGCCACACGGCGTACGGGCGGGGCAGTGACTGCATCGACACGGCGATCAACACGTACCTGCTGGACGGCACGGCCCCGCCGGACAACAAGCGCTGCCGCTGACGGCGGTGCCGAGGGTGCCCCGGACCTGGTTCGGGGCACCCAAATCAACCCTGTAGACTTGGCGCCGCTGCTGATGCGAACGTGTCTTCGCAAGGACACGTATATCTGCAGCTTGCCGCCTTAGCTCAGTTGGCCAGAGCAACGCACTCGTAATGCGTAGGTCTCGGGTTCGAATCCCGAAGGCGGCTCTGTGGAAGCCTCAGGACTCACTCGCCGTGACCTGGGGCTTTTGCTTTTACCGGACCCTTCGGCGGCGACTGGCGCGAGCCGCCTTGCTGTCCGTGGTCTCAATTGTGGTCTCAATTGAGGGTCCAGGCTGCGGCATGAAGTGATCTCCCATGCGGCGCATCGCGTCCTTGGAGAGGTGGGATCGGCCCTTCACGTACCGCTTGGTCTGGCTGATCTGTGTGTGCCGGAGGATCTCCATGATCGTTGGCATGTCCACCCCGAGTTCGTTCAGGATCGTGCCGACGGTGTGGCGGCTCCCGTCGTACAGGCGACGGTCGGTGATACCTGCCTCCTCAAGTAGTTCCCTGAACTCCTCCCAGTCGGCGCGGGGGTCGAGGGGACGGCCGTCCGGCCGCGTGAAGAGCGCGTCGAACTCCTGCCACTCGTCGCCGGCGGCGATTCGCATTTCTTCCTGCTGCTCCTTGTGTTCGTACAGGTAGGGGATGAATGGCGGCGGGATCGGTACGGGGTTCGTGCTCTTTTTGGTCTTCGGGCGCGTGAAGACCAGGCCGCCGCCCTTGCGCTCGGGGCAGGCAGTGGCGTGCCTCCGACAGTCCTTCGGGCACGGCTTGGGGCAACCCCGCTTGTAGTTCTTGTGCGTCCGGCAGTCCGGCGGGCACGGCGCGAATCGGTGGAGGCATTCGCCGCAGCCAAGAGCGTCTTTGCAACCGTGGCGCCACGTGAGGCGTTGAAGCTGCCTCTGGGGGTGGAACAGCTCGGCTTCGAAGTCGACGTAGGTCCACCGGAGTCCCAGGGCTTCCCCTTGCCGGAAGCCCATCCCGACGCCGACACACCACCGCATGAAGGTGGGCCGCTTGGCGGCGGCTTGCAGGAACGCCTTTGCCTGCTCGGTCGTGAACGGGTTCGCCTCGGTCTCGTCTACGGTCGGCGGGTCTACGAGCGTGGCCACGTTCTCGCCGATGATCCGGCGGCGGTGCGCAGTCTTCAGGGCGCGCGACAGGATGCGGTGAACCTTGACGACGTGGGAGGACGCGTGGCCTTCGTCCAGCATGGCGCGGTACATCCGCTCCAGGTGCTCCGGGGCCAGCTTGTCGAGGCGGTGTTTGCCGACGCCGGGGGCGATGTCGTTGCGGGTCGTGGACCAGTAGTCGTCCAGGGAACGGGGCTTGAGCTTCAGGCTCGCGATGTCGGTGAGGTACGTCGTCATCCACTGCTCCACGGTCGGCCTGCGGCCGGCCTTGGGCGCACGCCCCTTGTCTCGAAGATCTTCCAACTCCCGTACTCTGCAGCGCACTTCGGGCTCCGTCTTGGCCCTGCGGTGCCGCCGGTCATCGCTGCCGTCGTCTTTGACGCTTCGCGGACCGCGTGGCGTCGGGTCGGGCCTATCGCCGCGGCGAGCAGACGCAGACGGTGTCCCGCGTCGAAGCCCCTCCGGTTGTCGCTGAGGCGCACGGCCTGCCGGCGGGTGCCGAGGTGTATGCACGCGCCCGCCTGGTGAAGGAGGGCGACCAGCCTACGCACACCCTGACCAGCTACTACCGTCCCGAACATGTCGAGGGACGCACATCGTCGACCCGACGCCCGGTCCGGCCGGCCGCGGTGGAGGCTTCCGCGTTCTGTACGACGCGGGATACGAGATCGACCACATGAAGGAACAGCTCTTCGCCCGAGCCCCCACGGCAGAGGAAGCGAGCTTCTTCAACTGACGCCCGGTGAATGGGTCGTAGAGCTGTATCGCACGACGTTCACCGTCGACGGCACGGTGGTTGAGTTCGCCATCGGACTCCAGGCGGCCTCGCGCTTCGCGTGGGAGTACGACTTCAGGGTGCCCGACTCGGCGCAGGATAAGGAGGCGGGGCGGTGATCTCGGAGCAGTCGTGGGCGGATGCACAGCTCCTCTGGGACTACCACCAGATGCACCACGAGCTGCAGCCGTGCTCGGTCGCGATCGGCCTCGGGGGCCACGACCTCGATGTCGCCGACACTACGGTGGACCTCTACAAGCGAGGTTTGGCGCCGCTCATCGTCTTCACGGGGACCACGAGCCGTACGACGCAGGAACGCATGCCGCGTGGCGAGGCAGTCCACTACCGCGAGCGCGCGCTGGAGTCGGGGGTTCCCCGGCGACGTGGTCCTGGGCGAGCCGCGCGCCCGCAACACGGGCGAGAGCATCCGCTTCTCTCGGGCGGTCAGCAAGCCATACGAGGAACGGCGTGCGTGCGCCATGGCGCGGCAAGCTGTGGTCTGAGGTCGAGATCGTGAGCGCGTCCACTCCGATGACCCTGGAGGAGTACGTGGATTCCATCCACGACGCGCGCCTGGTGATCGACATGCTTGTCGGGCCCCTACAGCGGCTGTTGATCTACCCAGAGCAGGGATTCATGATCACCCAGTCAGTGCCCCACGACGTGGCGGCGGCGTACGCCAGGCTGTGTCGCGCAGCTTCACGAGTCGACTCACGCAGGACGGCGCAGCAAGTAGCCGAATCAGCTCCGCAGGCTGAGTAGCAACCTTCTCCACGGGGTTGAAGGCGGCTCGCTCCTGCTCTCCGCCCCGCTCCACCCGGCCGCCCTCCATCCGGCCGCCGTGGATCATGCCGTCGCCGAAGAACCAGTGTCCGGCGGCGTCGGCCGGGTTCGGCCCGTTGCGGAGGTACCAGCCGGCCAGCTCGGCCGGGATCCCGCCCGGTCACCGGCAGGTCGTACGCGGTGAGTTCTTCGCCGACCGGGGCGTAGTTGCCCGCCAGGCGGGGCCGGGCCCGGTGCGCGGAGATCATCGGACACCGGCCTTGGCCTGGACGTGAGCGATGTAGCGGGCGGTGAACATCATCGGGATCACGAAACCGGCGACCTGGATGAGTGTGGCGAGGGTCGAGTGGGCGTTCCCTTCGTGCGCCACGAAGGCCAGCACGACAGCAGTCAGGGCGAAGGCCGCGGTCCAGACGGCGGTGATGATGACGTTGGTCTGGATGAACGGCTTGAGCCCCCAGACCTCGCGCGGGGTGGTGCGCTTGGCGATGCCCGACGTGAAGGGCTTGCCGATGGCCAGCGAGACCCCGGCGATGACCGCCAGTGTGCCCGACGACAGCGCCGCCGAGTAGTCGTGCACGCCTGAGTCAGGGTTGGCGAAAGCGATGACGGCCAGCACGGCGAAGAAGACCGCGGAGCCGAGCTCGATGATCAGCGCGTCGATTCCGGCACCCGCCCGTACCTGCTGGACGATCACCGCCACCGCGACCATCAGGGCCGCCAGCGCCGCCCACTGCCAGGTCCCCGTGGGCAGCACGGCGAAGACGATCCACGGGAGGAAGGTGCGCAGGTAGGACATGAAGTCTCCGCTTCAGTGTTTCCGTTTCTGACATGTCAAAACTAGAAGGTCCAATATGGACATGTCAATAGTGGAATGTAGACTGCGGAACATGAGCCTTCGACACGCGCTGCTCGGGCTCCTCTCCGAGCGCCCCGCCAGCGGCTATGACCTGCTGAAACTGTTCGAGACGTCGCTGGCCACCGCCTGGCCGGCAACCCAGAGCCAGATCTACACCGAGTTGACCAAGCTGGCGGAGACAGGGCTGATCATGGTGGCAGCCGAGGGGCCGCGAGGCCGCAAGGAGTATGCCCTCACCGACGAGGGACTGGCCGAGCTGCGGCACTGGCTGACCGAGACCAAGCCTCAGCGGAACACCCGCAGCGACATTCTCCTGCGGGTGTTCTTTCTCGGGGTGCTGACGCCCGAGCAGGCGCGCGGCTACCTCACCGAGCTCATCGAGCTGTCCGATCAGGGGTACCAGAGTCTGCGCCGACTGGAGAAGTCTGTCGACTGGGATGACGACAATCTTTCGGTCTACGGCCGGATCGCCCTGGAGTACGGCCTGCGGTTCAACGCCATGCGCCGCGAGTGGGCCGAGTGGGCGGCCGGCCAGATCACCTGACGGCTGGTGGACCGACGGGAGCGCTGCGGGAACCGCCGGGGGGACTGCACCCACGGCGGGGCATCACGGGAGCCGTCGGGCATACCGACCAGAGCGCGGGCCTTGCGCCACTTCCGCCCGAGGGAGGTGCGCCGAGAGGGGACGCCGTTCTCCCTCACGAATAGGAGTCCGTCCGGCCCCTTCTCCGCGTACCAGTCCTATACATGCGCCAACCCGCCGAGAGAAGAAGTCGCGGCGGACTGTGGGGAGTTGAGCGAGCGTCAGTCGGATACCGGGATGCGATAGCCGCAGCTCCCGCCCAAAGCCTCTCCCTCACCGCCCGCGCGCTAGGGTGCCGCCATGATGCAGCTCTCGGCCCACAACAGCACATCGGACGGAGCCGACAGCAGAGAAGCCCTGGCGGCGCACATCCGCAACCTGCGTGCCGATCTCATCGAACACGGTGACGATTGGGAGAATTCGACGCTGGAGAGCTACTTGGAGGCGTTGGCCGCGTGGATCAACGACTCTCCTGGCTGGTACAAGAACTCCGACCAGGAGATGCCACCCAACGGCAACTGGACGTTCTTTTGCCCGGGCCCTGAGCGCCGCAGTCGTGTACGAGTGATCAGAGTCATCGTGCCCGCTGCGTGCCCGATCCAGCGGTAAGTGTCGGGGACTCACAGGGAGTGGCAGTCACGGATGCCTCCGGCCCAGGTCGGACACCGCCCAGGTCGGCAGCCATCCGCGTACGCGATCTTCCAAAATGCCGGTCCCAAGATCCCCGACAAGACCCAGGGCAAACGAAGTAACTTGGCTTGATCGAGCTCCCTAGCTGCGGTTTCTCCGCGAGTGCGGGGTTCCTTCCCGCCTCACTCCCGCGTGGCCTTGGCGTTGCGACCCGCGCGACGCGTCACGGCGTGCTCCGCAAGTAGTCAGCGAAGCTCGGCCCTGCCGCAGCATCCGGACAGCGATCAGCGGAAAGGACTCGGGTTCCAACGAGTGAATCCACCCGTTCCGCGGGTAGCGGCCGACGTGATAGCGGGAAGGCCATTGCACACCGGATACGCGATGGTCAGGAAGCATCCCTATGCCAAAGTTCCTCATCCAGGCCACCTACACGCCCGAGGGCGCCAAGGGGCTGCTCAAGGAAGGCGCGAGCGGCCGCCGCGCCGCCGTCGACCAAGTCGTCACCGGCCTCGGCGGGCAGGTCGAGGCCATGTACTTCGCCTTCGGGGAGGACGACATCGTGCTCATCGCCGACTTCCCCGACCCGGTCTCCATGGCCGCAGTCAGCCTCACCGTCAAGGCCAGCGGAGCCCTCCACACCCGGGCCACCCCTCTGCTCACCCTCGACGAGATCGATGAGGCCGCCCGCCGGCAGGTCACCTTTCGCGCACCCGGCACGTGAGCCCCGGAGGCAGGGAGACATCTGCTCTTCGTAGCCCGAACACATCGGAAGCCGACCGCGCATCCAAGACCTGGCCATGAGCACTGACAGCTCACTCGACCTCCATGGCCCCCGGCAACTCGCGCGATGCTCACCCCCGGACCACAACCGCACCAGATCGAACGGGGAACGGCGGGGAATCACGGTGAAAGCAGCCGAGCGCGGGCCCAGCCGCAGCATGGGGCCGAGCGGCGACCAGGCGGGCCCTTGTAGGCGAACGCCTTGAACAACCCCCCGATACGTTCCCAGCGAGCGCGCTGACACTGTCGCTCAGTCTCAACCGCAGTCCATCCGTGGAAGTTCGCGCTCGTTCGCGGCCATGCCGACGGACGGCGACACGCAGGATCTGAACCGGTCTGAACTACCAGGAACGGGGACCACCAGAGTTGGAACGGTGGTCCGTGCGGTGCTGTCCCGCAGCGTTCGAACAGGCCGGTGAAGCCCGCATCCTGGGCGAGCCCGTCACGGCGCTGGAGGCCTGGGGCCTGACAGGCCGGCCTTAGGGTTGCCGGTCGCTTCTTCGCCGGTGGCCGAAGATGCGGGAGAAGATCGCGGCCAGGGGCTTTCGGAAGGCCGTCCCCAGGATTGTCAGCGCGGTGAGGAAGGCTGCCAGGCCGATGAGCCAATTCTTGGCCGACGTAATGCGGTATGTCCAGGTGGCTCGGGTGGTGAGGACGATGTCGATGGGTGGGGAGGTGCGGGCCAGGAGGACGTCCGAGTCGCCCCTGTAGGTCTCGATCATCAGCTTGAGGGTGTACGTGCCGGGCTTGTGCGGGGTGACGTACCACCGCCACTCAACCTCGTCGCCGGGCGTGGCGATCGTGCCGCTCGGAGAGCCGAGTACCTCGATGTCCACGTTCCTCCCGGCCTCGGAGAGGTACGCCTTCTGTACCCCGCCCACGCGCAAGGTCCGTTTGGCAACCACTCTGCCGGGCGGCCACTCGGGCGGGGTCTCGCCGCGGATCGCCATGAGCCACGCCGTGAACTCCAGGGTGTCGCCCACGTCCACCGTCTTCGGAGGCTGGTAGGAAAGGACCCCGTTGAAGAGCGACCTGCGATCCTCTTCCACTCCCTCCTCGAACAAGATCTGGTCGGAGCGATCGCGGGAGCCGGTGTAGACGGCGCCGGGGCCGTCCGCTGTGGAGAACGTAAGCAAGGCAAGCAGTCCGATCGTCCCGGCGGCCCCCAGCAGAATCCACCGCCAAGTCCGTTGTGTTCCGCGCACCGGCCGACCATATCGCGACGTTCCGTCCAAGATCGATCACGCTGCGCCATAGGGTGCGGGAAGGGAGTCCGCCAGCGGGCACGAGTTGCCCGTCAGGGCTTAGGCGACGGCTGACGCTTTCCGGGCTGAGCTCAATGACTGCGGGGTCGGTCCAGTCCGCGAGGCCCATCGTCAGGTCGATGACGTTGCGCCGGTAGCTGGCTTTGATGTCCTCCGGGATCGGGTCGGGGCTGGTCTTGCGTCGTCCGACGAGGGATTCGGGATGGAGCAGACCGACACCACGGCGGCGTCGCCGGCCGGTATTCCGAACCTTGCCGGCCGGCGTCCCCAGTCGAGGGGCGCAAGGCGCGCGACTAGGATGGGCGTATTGCCCCATCGAGGGCTTGACCAGGGGCTCGGCCCAGAGCCCGGGTTTTGCGGTGGCGCCGACGCCCCAGGGCGGACATCACGCGCCCACCTCCCTTCACCATGCATCTCAGCACTGCCAGGGAGCATTGTCATGGCTGCTCAATCTGCCTCGATCATCCTGGAGCGCCCGGCGCAGGAGTTGGCCGACGCGACCTCGAACCATCCGTTCCTGTACGAGCTGAAGCCGACCGAAGCGCGCAAGGTCCTCGACGACCTGCAAGTCGCGCCGATCGACAAGCTGCCGGTCGACGAGGAGTGGATCACCGTGCCGGCCTCCGTGGGCGACGTGCAGGTGCGCATCGTCAAACCGAAGGGCGCCACCGGAACGCTGCCCGTCGTGCTGTACATGCACGGCGGCGGCTGGGTGCTGGGCAACGCCGCCACCCATGATCGCCTGGTGCGGGAGTTGGCGGTCGGTGCCCGCGCGGCGGTGGCCTTCGTGGAGTACATCCGCTCACCGGAGGCCCACTACCCCGTGGCCATCGAGCAGGGCTACGCCACCGCACAGTGGATCACGCGCGAGGGAGCGTCCAAGAGCCTGGACGCCCGGCGCATGGCGGTGGCCGGCGACTCGGTCGGCGGGAACATGACCGCCGCGCTCGCCCTGTTGGCCAAGGAACGTGGTGACGTCACGTTCGTGCAGCAGTCGATGTATTACCCGGTCACGGACGCGGCCATGGACACCAAGTCCTACGACCAGTTCGACACCGGCTACTACCTCAGCCGCAAGGCGATGGAGTGGTTCTGGGACGCCTACATCATCGATCCGAAGCAGCGCGCGGAGATCACCGCCTCTCCCAATCACGCCATCACCGAGCAGCTCACCGACCTGCCGCCCGCCCTGCTGATCGTCGACGAGGCCGACGTGCTGCGCGACGAGGGCGAGGCGTACGCCGCCAAGCTGCGCGCCGCCGGTGTCCCGGTCACCACGGTGCGCTACGACGGCACGGTGCACGACTTCATGATGATCAACTCGCTCAGCCAGTCCAAAGCCACGCGAGCAGCCGTCGACCAGGCCGTCTCTCTCCTGCGCGACGCCCTCGGAACCGGCTAGCGTCAGGTCCAACCGAGAACGAGCAGAGCAATTACCCGAAGGCCTCGGCGCTCTGGCTGCTGCCGCGCGTGATCCGGGTGCCGCTCCGTCCGAGGGCCCGCCGTCGAAGCGCTGTGGATCGTGATCGAACCTCGGGAGCGCCGCCTTCCGGGCTCCGTTTCGACCGTCGGTGGCTCGCCGGGTGTCGGGGCGCATGAACACGGGTGTGCAGCAGGCTCGTTCGCGTTGTCCGGGAGGCCTGGGGCTATGTCCGCTGCCCGGGCGGCGGGCCGGCGACCGCCGGGTCGAAGGTAGGCAGGGCCGGGCAGGCCCTTGCGACGCATGGCGATCCCGGTCAGCGCCTCGAAGATGGCCCGGCGGGCGTTCATGGTGGTCGTGCAGCCGGGACCGAGATGGGGCCGCGCGCGGCGCTGCTCGGGCCGGAGCTGATCCCGGAACCGGTGTCTGAGGTCCGCGGCGGTCATGAGGGAAGCATCCGCCCGGACGGGGTGCGACCGCGTCGTCCGGGCGGAGAAACCACCGGTACGTCCGCAGGAGTCCCAGGTGGTACCAGGTCCGTGGAGTACCGGGGGATCAGCGGATCCGGCCACGGCGGCGACACTCCCCCGAGTGTGGCTGTCCACGCCGAGCGCCGGCGGGCCGGATCCGATACACCGATCCAAACAGTCGTCTCCAACAGATCGCTAACATATGGCCAACACTCATACCGGTGGCTGAAAGTGGAGGACGCTGATGCGGTTCGGCCTGCTCGGTCCGCCGGCAGTGCACGATGCCGCGGGTGAGCCGCACCCCCTCGGCAGCACCAAGATCCGCGCCCTGCTCGCCGCACTCCTGCTGCGGCCCAACCGGGTAGTCCCGGTGGACGAGTTGAAGGCGGCCCTGTGGGCCGACGAGCCGCCCGCCTCCGCCCATGCCTCCCTGCACAACCATGTGACGAGGCTGCGCCGGCTGCTCGCCGAGGCGGACCGGCTGCGGGCCGTACCGCCCGGCTATCTGCTGCGGGTCGAGCCGGGCGAGCTCGACACCGATGTGTTCGCGATGTGGATGCGCACCGCCCGCGCCGCGTACACCGAGGGCGACTGGACCGCAGTGACCGAGGCCGCCCGCGCGGGGCTCGCGCTGTGGCGCGGGAGCCCGCTGGCCGGTCTCTACGATCCGGATGAGGGCACCCCGGCGCTCGTCCAGCGGCTGCGGGAGTCCCGGCTGCTGATGCTGGAGTGGCGGTACGACGCGGAGCTGGAGCTGCGCCGCTACGACGGGCTCGTGCCCGAACTGGCCGCACTGGTGGCGGAGTTCCCGTTGCGGGAGGCCTTCCACCGGCTGCTGATGCTGGTCCTGCACCGTACGGGACGCCAGGCGGAGGCGCTGGCCGCGTACCGCTCGCTGCGCAGCACGCTTGTGGAGGAGCTGGGCGTCGAACCGGGGCCGACTGTGCAGGAGGCCCACCAGGAGGTGCTGCGCACACCAGTGGCCGCGCCCGGGCCACGGCCGCCGAGGCCCGCTCAACTGCCGCCCACGCCAGGCCACTTCACCGGTCGCGACGCGCTCGTCGATGAGCTGTGCGCCGTCCTCGCGCAGCGCGCCGGCAGCCCCGTCGTCGTCTCCGGGATGGCCGGAGTCGGCAAGTCCGCCCTCGCCGTGCATGTCGCCCACGTGCTGCGCGACGAATTCCCCGACGGGCAGCTGTACCTCAATCTGCACGGCGCCACCCCGGGCATGACCCCGCTCGACCCCGGTCACGCCCTGGCCGCGCTGCTGCGCGATCTCGGCGTCGACCCGCGGCAGATTCCCGACGACATGGACGCGGCGTCGGCCCTGCTGCGCTCCTCCCTCGCGCCGACCCGGACCCTGCTCGTGCTCGACGACGCGGCGTCCGCAGCGCAGGTGCGGCCGCTGCTGCCCGCGGGGCCGGGCTGCGCGGTCGTCGTCACCAGCCGTTCCCCGCTGACCGCGCTCGACGGTGCTGCCCGCTTCCCGCTCGCGCCGCTGTCGGCCGAGGACAGCGGGACGCTGCTGCGATCCGTCTCGGGACGTGGCCTCGACGAGGGACTGGAGCGGCTCGTCGAACGGTGCGGCCGGCTGCCGCTCGCACTGCGCGTCGTCGCCGCCCGCCTCGCCGCCCGCCGCGCGCTCAGCGCCGACGTACTCGCCGGGCTGCTGGACGCCGAGGCCGGCCGGCTCGACCATCTCGAGTACGACGACCTGAGCGTGCGCGGCTCGCTCGCCGTCGCGCACGACGGCCTCGACCCGGACGCGGCGCTCGCGCTGCGCCGCCTCGGCGCGGTGGACCTGCCGGAGTACGGCGCGCCCGCCGTCGCCCGGCTGATGGACACCGATGAACGGCGCGCGGCTGCCGCCCTCGAAAGGCTCGTCGATGTGGCGTTCCTCGAGGAGGTCTCGTACGGCAGGTTCGTCCCGCACGATCTGGTACGGGACTTCGCCCGCGAACTCGCCGAGCGGGACTGCGGCCGGCCGCAGGCCGCCGAGCGCGTGCTGCGCTGGTATGCGGAGTCCGCCCGTCAGACCGGCGTCGCACTGCTCCCGTCCGGCCAGGAGGCCGAGCTCCGGCTGCCGCCGCCGATCGGCGACGCCGCGCCGTTCGGCACCGCCGAACAGGCCCTGGCCTGGGGCGACCTCGAACTGGCCAATCTGGTGGCGCTGACCGAGCGGTACGCGGCCGTGTCCCCGACAGCGCTGCTGCTCGTACGGGCCTGCTTCACCTATCTCCAGCGCCGCGGCAGGCTCCAGGAACTGGGCGTACTCGGCGAACTGGCCCTGACCGCCGCCCGCGCGGCAGGCGACGACGAGGCCGAGGCGCACGCCCTCACCGACCTCGCCGGCCGGAACTTCCTCAGCGGCAGGCCCGAGCGCGCCCTCTCCCTGAACGAGCAGGCCGTCACGATCTGGCGCACCCTCGGCGACGACCGCCGCATCCAGCGCGGCCTCGGCAACCGCGGCATGCTGCTGGAGGGCCTCGGCAGGTACGAGGAGGCGGCCGGTGCGCTGGAGTCCGCCATCGAGTACGCCCGCAGACTCGGCGACGCGCACGGTGAGGCGGTCGTCCTCAGCCATCTGGGCAATCTGCACGAGCACACCGACGCCCGCGCGGCGATCGGCTACCACGAGCGGAGCCTCGCCGCCGGCGTGCGGCTGGACAGCGAGATCCTCCGGCAGACCGCCCACTGCAATATCGGCTTCGCCCATCTCACCCTCGGCGAACCGGCCGAAGCCGCACGGCACTTCGATGAGTCGCTGGCCATCCTCGGCGACGACGGCGACTGGCACGCCCAGTCCCAGTCCCGCATCGGCCGGGTCCGTGCCCTGCGCGAACTGGGCCGCGCCGAGGACGCCCACCGGGAGTGCGGGCTGCTGCTGGAGCGGGCCGAGTCGCGGGCGGACACGCATATGCAGGCGCTCGTCCACCATCAGCGTGGACTGCTGCTGCGCGCGGAGGGCCGCGAGAGCGAGGCACAGGAGCGGTGGCGCCGGGCCTTCAGCGCGCTTCAGGCGCTGGACGGGGAGCATGCGCAGCTCCTGGAGGAGCTGCGAGCGCTGCTGGGCGGATCTGTGAGCGGATGAAACACTCTCCCCTTGCCATCGCGTCAATGAGGTGAAGGGGCGTGAAGTCCCGCCGCTGGACAACGGGGATGAACGGGGAGGGCATGAGACAGTCCCGCGCGCGGGTTCATGGAATTCGCAGCCGGCCGCACAGGTCATCCCTTTCGCTCCGCCTGTCTGCTGACCAGCGGTGACACCTACCTTGCCGAAGATCTGGTGCAGGAGACGCTGGGCCGGATGTACGCGACGTGGGGCCGGATCTCCGGAGTGGACAACCCCGCCGGGTACGCACAGACCGTCCTCGTACGCACCTTTCTCACCTACAAGCGACGGCGGTCCGCGGCCGAACGGCCGGTGGCGAGCTGCCCGATATCCCGGTCATCACGGGCAACGACCCACTGCTCCGGCTCGCGCTGCTCCAGGCGCTGGGGCAACTGCCGTCGAAGGACCGATCGGTGGTGGTGCTCCGCTACTGGGAGGACCGCAGCGTCGAGGAGACCGCGGAGGCGATGAACGTCAGCTCCGCCGCCGTACGAACGCGATCGTCGCGTGCGCCGGCGCGGCTGCGAGCACAGCTCGGCGGCAGCCTCGTCACCGTGACTGCCCTCAACTCGCAGTATCCGAACCAGGCGGCCGTCCGCCCCGAGCATCCGCATACCCTCGCGCAGCTGTCCGCCATGGCGACCAGCGGCAAGTGGCACAACTTCGAGTAGCCGCGGAGTGCCGTCACTTCGCTTCGGCGTAACACTCCACCACCGCCGTCGTGAACGGAAACCGCACCGGCGTCTCCCCGAAGGTGATCCGCCCGGCCAGCTCACCGGCCGCCCGGATCGCCTTCGCCACCTCCTCCGCCTCCTGTGCCGGGCAGTGCACGATCACCTCGTCGTGCTGGAAGAACACCAGCTCGGCCCGCATACCCGCGGTCGCCTGCCGCAGCGCCGCCAGCATCAGCAGCGCCCAGTCCGCCGCGCTGCCCTGCACCACGAAGTTCCGGGTGAAGCGGCCCCGCGCCCGCGCGTTCGAAGAGGCGTACCCGGGGGTGAACTCACTCTCAGTGGAGGGGAGTTCCTCGCTCGCCTGCGGGATCCCCGCCTCGTCGTCGTCCCCCGAGCCCGCCGCCCGCGGGCTGGTCCGGCCCAGCCAGGTCCGTACGAGCCGGCCCTCCTCGCCGGCCCGCGCCGCCTCGTCGACGTATGCGACGGCCTTGGGGAATCTGCGCCGCAGCATGGCCAGGTTCTTCAGGCCGTCGCCCGATGTCTGGCCGTAGATCGCGCCCAGCAGCGCGACCTTGGCGTGGTCGCGGTCGCCGGAGAACGCCCGGTCGGACAGGGCCGAGTACAGATCGCCCTCGTGTCCCGCCACATCCATCAGGCCCGGGTCGCGGGAGATCGCGGCCAGCACGCGCGGCTCCATCTGGTCGGCGTCCGCGACCACCAGCCGCCAGCCCTCGTCGGCGACCACCGCCCGCCGGATGACCTTCGGGATCTGAAGTGCCCCGCCGCCATTGGTCGTCCAGCGGCCCGAGACCGTGCCACCGGGCAGATACTCGGGCCGGAAGCGTCCGTCGCGGACCCAGTCCTGGAGCCAGCCCCAGCCGTGCGCCGTCCAGATCCGGTACAGCTTCTTGTACTCGATCAGCGGCTTCACGGCGGGATGGTCGAGCTCCTCCAGCTCCCAGCGCCGGGTGGACTTCAGCCTGATCCCGGCCCCGGCGAACGCCTTCACCACATCCGCCGGCAGATCGGGCCGCACCCTGCGGCCGAACGCGGCCGACACTTCGTCGGCGAGCTCCGCCAGCCGGCGCGGCTCGCCGCCGCCCGCGTACCGCTCGCCCAGCAGCTCGTGCAGCAGCGCCCGGTGCACGTCCGCCCGCCACGGCAGGCCCGAGCGGTTCATCTCCACGGCCACCAGCATCCCGGCCGACTCGGCCGCGGTCAGCAGCCGCATCCGCCCCGGATGCTCGGCCGTGTCGTGTCTTCGCTGCTGATCGGCGTAGACCTCGAGGAGAGCTTCCAGCGGTACGGAGACGGGCAGCGGCTCGAAGAGCGAGGACTGCGAGCCCGGTTCGGCCGCGCGCTGCGGCGGATCGGGGGGTACGGGGGCATTGCGCAGCCGCGCCCAGGCCGCCGCCGCTGAGCGGGGCTCCCCGAGCCGGCCTTCGTGGCCGAGCAGCAGCAGCTCCGCGTCCTCGATGTCGTAACACCGCTCGACGCGGACCCCGGCCGCCAGCAGCCGCGGATAGATCTCGGCGGTGGAGCGCCAGACCCACCTGCCGACCTCCGGCCGGGAGCGGACCGCCTCGGCCAGGTCGGGCTCCTCCTGGACGGGCCCGGTGGGCAGGCCGCCGGGGCCGAGGGGGACGAGCCGCGCCCCGCTGCCCTCCGCCGCCGCCAGAGCCCATCGTTCGCTCATGGACGCGAGTGTGGCAGCCGGGTCTGACAACGCAGCCGCCGGAGCTGACGCAGCCGCCGGAGATTCGGAGCGAGGAGTGTCAGGCCACCGCGTGGAAGAGCGCCGACGCCTCGCCGCGCGACGCCACCCCCAGCTTGGTCAGGATGTTCGCGACGTGGAACTTCACCGTCGACTCGCTGATGTGCAGCTCCTGCGCGATCAGGCGATTGCGGTGCCCGCGGGCCAGATGTGTCAGCACCTCCAGCTCCCGGGCCCCCAGCGAGCCGAGCGGTTCGACGCGGGCCGTCTCCGGCGCTCCGAGCGGGATCGTCGCCGTGACCGTGGTGCCCCAGCCCGGCACCGCGTCCACGTCCAGCCGCCCGCCCAGCACCTCGAGCCGCTCGCCGACCCGGTGCGGGCCGAGCGCGCAGACGGAGAGCTCGCCGGGGCCGTCGTCCCGTACCGTCGCGCGCAGCTCGTTCCCGGCGAGATGCCAACCGACATGGATCCGGCTCACGTCGTCCTGCTCGAGGACGGTCAGCAGCACTGCCCGTACGACCGCGCGCGCCGCGTGCGCCACATCGGCGGCCAGCGGCCGGCCTGAGTCGGGCGGGCCCAGTTCCAGCCGCACCGGGCAGTAGCGCAGCATCGGCCGCAGTGAATCCGCGAGCCGGGCGAAGGCCTGACCCGCGGGTTCCTCGGCGACCGCGCGATCCCGTTCTGTCTCGGCGCGCAGTTCGACCAGCGCGGTGACGGCCAGCTCGACGGCCGTGGTGCGGGCGGCCGCGTCGTCCAGACTCCGGCTGCGCAACACCCCGAGCAGCCCGGACAACGCCGTCGCATGTGTCTCGGTCAGCTCGGCGATCACCCTGGCCCGCTCCCCGGCGGCGGCCCGCGACTGGGCGAGTGTGCCCGGTGCGGCCTCGGTGGCGAGCCGGTCGCGGTGGCTGGTCACCAGGTCCCACAGGGCCTGTACGACGGCGGTGTCGGGCGCGGCGATGACGCTGCCCGCGCTCCGTACGAGTACCAGCAGCGCCCCTCGCGGCGTCGCGTCACTGACCACCGCGAGCACCGGGTGCTCGGCCCCGGCGACGCGGGCCGTGCCCTGCCAGGGCTGCCCGGCGGACACCGAGGCGACCAGCGGGTGCAGTTCGGCGGCGGTGATCCGTCCGGCCGGCGAACCGCTGTCGCCGTACGTCTTGAACGGCGAGTGCGCGCAGTTCGTCGACAGCTCGGCGGCGGCCAGATGGGGGACGAGCGGGCCCAGGGTCGCGGACAGTCGCGGGAGGATCTCGCCCAGCGGCTGCCGGATCACCTCGTAGGCGGCGGCCAGGGCGGGCGCGGCGGGCACGGATCCGGTGAGTTCCATGGCGGCCAGCGTACGGCCGCGGGCGGCGCGGGCGGCTGTCCCTTCGGACAGGTCGAACTGTCCGAAAGACTGGCCGGTCCTGGCCGGTCGTCGGCCGAAGGTGGTTCCTGGCGGAAGGAGCCAGACATGGAAGCGATCGTCTTCGAAGAGTTCGGCGGACCCGGGGTACTGGGGCTGGCGCAGGCAGAGGAGCCGCACGCCGGTCCCGGCCAGGTGCGGGTGAAGGTCATGGCGGCGGGGGTCAACCCGCTCGACTACAAGATCCGTTACGGCTGGATGGAGCAGGCGTCCCCGACGACGCTTCCCTCGGTCCCGGGCCTGGAGTTCGCCGGGATCGTCGACGAGGTCGGCGAAGGTGTGACTACCGCATCGGTCGGCGACGAGGTGCTGGGCTGGACCACTACCGGTGCGTACGCGCAGTACGCCCTGGCCGAGTCCTTTGTGCTCAAGCCGGCCGGACTGGACTGGGCCGAGGCGGCGGCCCTGCCGGTCGCGACCGAGACCGCCCGGCGGGTGCTCGATCTGCTCGGCGTGCGCAGCGGCGAGACGCTGCTGCTGCACGGGGCCGCCGGAGTGGTCGGCGCTGTGGCCGTCCAGCTCGCCGTGGCGGCAGGGGTCACGGTCATCGGCACGGCCTCCACGGCCAACCACGACTATCTGCGGGAGCTGGGCGCGACTCCGGTCGCGTACGGCGACGGCTTGGTCGGGCGCGTCCGCGCGGCCGCTCCCCGGGGTGTGGACGCCGTCTTCGACGCGGCGGGCAAGGACGCGCTGCCGGCCTCGGTCGAACTGCGCGGCGGCACCACGGACCGGATCATCACCATCGCGGACCCGGCCGCGGCCGCGCACGGGGTCCGCTTCTCGGCGGGCGGCACCGAGAGGCCGGAGATCGGCCTGGCGGAGCACGTCCGGCTGGCGGCCGACGGCAGGATCCGGATTCCGGTGGTGGAGGTCTTCCCGTTGGCGGACGCGGCCAGGGCGCACGCGCTGAGCGAGACGGGCCATGTGCGCGGAAAGCTGGTCATCACTCCGTTCCAGGGATGAGCGTGGTGGTGAGCGCGCGGACGACGCGGGCCGGGTTGCCCACCGCGAGCACCCCGGCCGGCAGGTCCTTGGTGACCACGGAGCCGGCGCCGACCACGGTGTTCTCGCCGATGGTCACGCCGGGGCAGACGATCACCCCTCCGCCCAGCCAGACGTTCTCCCCGATGATGATCGGGGAGGCCCTCTCCCAGCCTGCCCGGCGGCGTTCGGTGTCCAGCTCGTGGGCAGGAGTGAGGAGTTGGACGTTCGGGCCGATCTGTACGTCCGCGCCGACCGTGATCGGAGCGGCATCCAGAAAGACCGCGTTGAAGTTGATGAACGTACGGTCGCCGATGGAGATGTAGCGGCCGTAGTCGCACTGGAACGGCGGCCGGATACGTACGTCCTCGCCCACCGAGCCGAGCAGTCCGGCGAGGATCTCGGCGCGCCGGGCGGGGGCCGCGCCGCCGTTCGCGTTGTAGGCGGCGCAGAGGGCGGAGCGCCGTTCGGTGTCCGCGTCCAGCTCGGGATCGTCCGGGAGGTACCACTCGCCTGCCAGCATGCTGTCCTTGTTCTCGCCCATCCCACGTCCCTCCACGGCGTTCGACGTCTCTAGGATCGACCACGGGATCGATCAAGTGTGTTCGAACTGACCCAGGGGTGGGGGAATCGTGGTACGAGGTCTGCTGCGCGGCGCAGGTGCGGGACTGGTCCCGGCGGTGCTGGCGATGGCGGTGCTGACCGGCTGTTCGGCCGAGCCGGTGCCGGAGCCGGACAGGCCGGCGGGCGGGGCGAAGGCCGCGAAGGGTGCAGCGGAGAGTGTCACGAAGGGCGGCACGGTCGGAGCCGCGGGTTCGGCATGCGCACTGCCCGTCTCGTTCGACCTCGCGGCAAACTGGAAGCCGGAGGCCGTCAAGAACGACCCGGCGTTCGGGCTGCCGAAGCAGGGCCTCGTCACTCTCGTCTGCGAGATCGACGCCAAGCCGGCCGGGAACATCGGCTTTCTCCGCGTCTGGACCGGCGGCGGCAGCGGCGACGACGCGCGAAAGGCGCTCGAAGCGTTTGTCGCGGCGGAGGCGAAGAGCCGCGACAAGGTCGCGTACAGCGCGACGAAGGCGGGCGAGTACGCCGCCGCCGAGGTGACCTACCTCAACACCGGCGAGTTCCTGGACGCGCCCAAGAAGGAGCGGGCGCTCGCCTTCACGACCCCGCGCGGTGTGGTTGTCCTGCACCTCGGCGGATTCGACTCGCAGGAGCACGAGGAGATGCTCCCGGCGTACGAGCTGGCGAAGAGGAGCGTGCGCGGCGCCTGACGGGCCCCGCATCCGTACGGGCCCGCCCGAGGTGCCCGATCGTCGCGGCGCTGCGAGGCTTGGTCCATGCGAGTGGCGCTGGCACAGACCGACTGCGCGCTGGGCGAGGTGGACCAGAATCTCCGGACGGCCCGCGAGCAGATCGAGCAGGCCGTGGCCCAGGGTGCGGACCTCGTCGTCTTCCCCGAGCTGAGCCTGCACGGCTACCACCTGGGCGCGCTGAAGCGGGACACCTCGGTGGAGGCGCGCGACCCGCGGCTGCTGGAGCTGGGGACGCTCGGAACGGATGTGCTGGTCGGGTTCCACGAGCACACCCGGTTGCGGGCGCACAACACCAGCGCCTACTACAGCGACGGTGAACTGCTGCACGCGCACCGGAAGTTGTACCTCCCCAACTATCTGGCGTGGGAGGAGCGCAAGCACGTCAGCCCCGGCCAGTCGGTGCGCGCGTACGACCTGCCGCGGAATCAGGGCCGGGGCGCGACCCTCGTCTGCAACGACGCCTGGCAGCCTGTGCTGCCCTGGCTCGCCGTGCAGGACGGTGCGGAGGTCGTGATCGTACCGGCGAACAGCGCCGCCAGCCTGGACCCCGAGGCGATGGACACCGGCCTGTACTGGGACAGCCTGCTGTCCTACACGGCACGGATGCTGCAGTGCTGGGTCGTCTTCGTGAACCGGGTGGGGAGCGAGAACGGCGCCTCGTTCTGGGGCGGGTCCCGTGTCGTGGACCCGCGCGGAGCCGTGGTGGCCCAGGCCCCCAAGTGGGAGCCCGGCCTGGTCACCGTCGACATCGACGTCCACGAGGCGCGCCGCCAGCGGCGGGCCGTGCCGCTGGTGGCGGAGGCGCGCCTCGGGCTGATCGACCGGGAGGTCCGGCGGCTGATCGACGAGGGCGGGGACAGCTAGGGCTGCGTCCCGCCCCGCCGCACGGCGGAGCGGGACGCTCCCGTACGCGGATGTGCGATGCGTCCCCGGCCACAGCATGAACGCATGCCGGAGGTGAGCGCTCTGCCGAATGTGCCGTGCCGGGCGGTGCTCGCGGGCCCACGCCGTGCCGCTGGTCACCACGACCGGACGACTGCCGGGGGGCCGGGGCCGGCTGACTCGGGCCTCGGGGCAGGGCCGGCCGTACCGCCTGGGATCATCGATACGTGAGTACGGTCGAGAAGGCGCTGGCAGGTGCGCTGTACGTGGAGGACGACTCGGCGCTGGACACCGCGGCCTCGAGGCTCGCGGCGGACCGGGCCGCCGACGCGGAACTGCGGACGCGCGGCGAGGAGTTCGTGCGCCGGGCGTGGGAGCGGGGCTGGCAGCCGGCCGATGTCGTACGGATCGTCCGGCGCGACCTGGACGAACACCATGTGCGGCTCGTCTGCGGCCTGATCGCCGCGGAGACGAAGCGCTACGGGGAGCGGCTGCCTCCCCGCTGGTCCGGGCAGCTCGCCGATCTCGAGGCAGGGGAGTGGCGCGCCGACCGCTTCTCGTACGCGACGGCGGTGCTCGAGCTGTACCGGCTGCTGGTCCGCCTCCCGTCGATCGAGCCGGTCGGCCCGGTGCCGGGCGCTTCCGCCCTGCACATGGCTCCGTCGGCCGGGGAGCCGCGGATGCTCACTCGGGTCCGCGCGTTGCTGGCCAAGGCGGAGGCGACCGGCTTTCCGCAGGAGGCGGAGGCGCTCACCGCCAAGGCGCAGGAGCTGATGGCGCGGCACAGCATCGACGAGGCGGTGCTCGCGGCGCAGACCCATCGGCCCGATGTGCCCGGGGCCTGCCGGATCGGTGTGGACGCGCCTTACGAGACGGCCAAGGCGATCCTGCTCGACGCGGTCGCCTCCGCGAACCGCTGCCGCGCGGTGTGGAACAGCGGATTCGGCTTCTCGACGGTCGTCGGCTTCGAGGCAGATCTGGAGGGGGTCGAGCTGCTGTACACCTCGCTGCTGGTGCAGGGGACCTCGGCGATGACACGCGCCGAGGCGGGCCAGCGCGCCGGTGGCCGCAAGCGGACGAAGACTTTCCGGCAGTCCTTCCTGATGGCGTACGCGAGCAGGCTGGGGGAGCGGCTGGCGGCGGCGACCGAGAGCGTGACCGCCGACGAGGGCCTGCTGCCGGTGCTGGCGTCCCGGGACGTGGCGGTCACGGATCACGCGGACCGGATGTTCCCGCGGACGACGAGCACCCGGGTGCGTGGGGTGACGGACCTGGCGGGCTGGGAGCACGGCACGACCGCGGCGGACGGCGCGCGTATGCCGAAGGCGCACCCTCCGCTCCCCTGAGGACCCCGCTCCCCTGAGGACCGCGATGCGGACCGCCCGGATGCGGGCGGGGTCGAGCGACGCGTACGTCGACGGCGGATCCCCCTGCCCCGCCCTGAGGCGGGGCAGGGGTCCGTGGGGTCATCGCTGCTGGATGAGCGCCCTGCCCGCACGGGCGTCGGCGGAGCAGGACTTCTTCTCCGCAGCGGTCATCTTGCGGCTCTTGACGACCACCGCGTTGCTCGTGCCGTCCGTGCCGTTCGGGGCGGGACCGGTGATGGTGTCCTGCCAGAACCAGTAGTAGTGACCCCACTTGGGGCTGTCGTAGTGGGTCTGCCAGGTGCCGGAGACCTTCTGCATCACCTGGGCGCGGGAGATCCAGCCCACTTCACCGGGCTTGACCGTCATGCCGAGGGAACTGCTCTCCGAGTGCGTGCTCGACCAGGTGTGGCTGTACGTCGCCGTCACACTCAGGTCGATGATGCCCGCGATCTTGCCGCCCGCGGTCACCGAGACGCCGGCCGAGTCGGTCGAGCCCACGGTGTCGTTCCAGGTCATGGACTGAGTGGCGTCCGACGTACTGCAGTTGAAGAGCGAGTCGGAGACCTGGCGGAACTCACCCAGGTACGCCTCGCCCAGCTGGGGGGAGTTGAAGGTGCACTTGCCCTCGCCGGAGGCGCAGTCCGCCGTGAGCTGCGGCAGTGTCGGCTGCTCATCGGCGACCGCGTTCGGGGCGGCCGCCGCCGCTATCCCGCACGCGGCCACGGTCGTGACCAGTAAACGGCTGCCGTACCGCATGGCGCGGTTGTTCGTCATCCTGATGCCTTTCGCATGTGCTGGGGGGTCGGTGAATCCGACTGCGGGTTGCGGGGAGTTGATGCACCCCATGCCCGTCGGCGATCACCGCCTGGTGCGTCTGCGATTGTCCTGACAACGAGCCCGACACGCCAGGGCGGCGCAACGACGACGGGCCACCAACCACGACGGGCCACGAATGACAACGGGCCACGAACCCGGGGAGGGTCCGCGGCCCGTAACCGGCCCCGTACGTCAGGGAGTCGGAATGCCGGTCGGCAGCCCCGTCGGCAGCTTGCCCGCCGCCGACTTGATGAGCATGTCCTTCGCGCCGGCGTCCCACGAGATGACCAGCGTCTTGCCGTCGTTGGACTCGATCGAACCCATCGTGCGGTCGGTGTTCCCGTCCGCGCACTTCAGCGACAGCATCTGCTTGCCCATGTCGGACACCTCGCCGGTGCACGCGTGCCCGTCGGCCAGCAGTACCGCCTTGGTGCCGGTGACGGCCAGGGACACGGCCTTGCCCTCGGTCACGCCTGCCCAGGCGCCCTCGATGTTCCCGCTGCCCGCGCCGGCGTCGCCGCCCGCTTCCGTCGGTGCCGTGGACGCCTTCTCCTTGCCCGCGTCGTCACCGCCGTCGCTGCCGCAGCCGGACAGCACGAGAGCTGCGGCCGCGACAAGACCCGCCGCGGCGACTGACCTACGTACACGCTTGTGCACTTCTCTGTCCCCCTTGTCGGTTCCAAGACCGCGCCAAGCTACCAGGAGGACTTCCGCACCCCCGGCAGGAACCCGGCGTGCGCCTGTTCACGAAGCCGCACCCGGGAAAGCCCGAACTTCCGCAGATGCCCGCGGGGCCGGCCGTCCACGCTGTCCCGGTTCCGTACCCGCGTGGCGCTCGCGTCGCGCGGCTGGCGTCGCAACTCCGCCTGCGCGGCGATCCTTTCGGTCCTGCTCGTGCCCGGGCGGCGGATGATCTCCTTCAACTCCGCCCGCCGAGCGGCATATCGCTCCACGATCACCTTGCGCCGCTCATTGCGGACGATCTTGCTCTTCTTCGCCATCAGACCTTCACCCCGCGGGCACGGATCCGGGCCACGGCCGCTTCGATGCCGATGGTGTCGACGGTCTTGATCGCGCGGGCGCTCAGCGTCAGCCGGACGTGGCGGCCCTCGCTCGGCAGCCAGTAGCGCCTGCGCTGGATGTTGGGGTCGAAGCGACGGGGTGTGCGCCGGTGCGAGTGGGAGATGTTGTTGCCGAAACCCGGCTGGGCGCCGGTCAGCCGGCAGTGCGCGGACACAGGTGTTCCACCTCTCGTTGGGGCGGGGCTCCATTTGGTAATGGAAACCATTTTCATCTATCCTAACCCCATGGCCCGCAATGAAATCCGCCCGATCATCAAGCTCCGCTCCACGGCAGGCAGCGGCTACACGTATGTGACCCGCAAGAACCGCCGTAACGACCCCGACCGCATGACCCTGCGCAAGTACGACCCGCTCGCCCGCCGCCACGTCGACTTCCGAGAGGAGCGCTGAGCCGCATGAAGCCCGGAATCCACCCCCCGTACGGCCCAGCCGTCTTCCGCGACCGGGCGGCCGGCTTCGCCTTCCTCACCCGGTCCACCGCCACCAGCGAGAAGACGGTCGAGTGGGAGGACGGCAACACCTACCCCGTGATCGATGTCGAGGTCTCCTCCGCGAGCCACCCCTTCTATACGGGGACCGCGCGTGTGCTCGACACGGCCGGCCGCGTGGAGCGCTTCGAGCGCCGTTACGGAGGCCGGGGATGACGCAGTTGGCCGTCACGCTCGTCGGCGGGCTGCACTCCGACGCCCGCAAGGCCGCCGTGGAGCGGCTGCTGGCCACCGTTCCCGGCAGCGTCGCGCTCCACCACGACCTCTCGACCGCGGTACAGGGCACGGTCGTCCGGACCGTCCGCGACGCGCGCGGCGTCCGTGACACCGGCGAGGCGCCGCTGGTCAACGACTGTGCCTGCTGTGCACTGCGCGAGGACCTGGTGCCCGAGCTGGAGCGGCTCGCGGACGACGGCACGACCCGGCTCGCGGTCGTCGAGCTCTGGGACTCGGTCGAGCCCAAGGCGATGGCAGAGGTCGTCGCGGCGCACGGCGGCGAACGCCTCGTCATCACCGCGGTGATGACGGCCGTCGACCCGGCGCTGCTGCTGCCCTACCTGGGCAACGGCGACGACCTGATGGACGCCGGACTCGCGGCCGCCACCACTGATCAGCGCACCGTCGCCGACACCTGGGCGCGCCAGCTCGAGTACGCGCCGGTGCTCGCCGTCGTCGACGGCGAAGGACCTCAGGGTGCTTCCGACGAGGATCGCGCGCTCCTGGCGCAGCTGCATCCGACCGCCCGCCAAGTGGCCGTCGAGGGACCAGGACTGGCCGTCGCCGCGCTGGCCGGCTTCGACGTCGAGTCCGCCGCGGCCGCGCAGCATCCGGCCTGTGCGCTGCTGCCGCACGACGCGGACGACTGCGGGGTCGGTACGTACGTCTGGCACCGCAGCCGTCCCTTCCACCCGGAGCGGCTCTACCGGGCGCTGGAGGACCTGACCTGCGCGGCGGCCCGCAGTCGCGGCCGGTTCTGGCTGGCCGACCGCCCGGACACCCTGCTGGCATGGGATGCCGCGGGCGGCGCGCTCTGCGTGGAGAGCGCGGGCCCCTGGCTCGCCTCGTTGCCGGATGCCGCCTGGGAGCTGGTGCCGCCGGTCCGCCGGGCAGCGGCCGCGCTGGACTGGCACCCCGAGCACGGCGACTGCTGCCAGCACCTGGTCTTCACCTCGCCGGGCCTGGACCGCGACGGCCTGGAACAACTCCTCGAATCCTGTCTGTTGACCGATGCCGAGTACGCCGCGGGCCGCGAGGCCTGGAAGCGGCTGCCGCCCGCCTTCGACTCCCTCCTGGAGGCCTGATGTCCCCGCGCCGCACCGACCCGCGCAAGCCCGTCAAGTCCCGCCCCAATCCGCTGGACCGGGCGGGGATCACCTGCATCGACTACAAGGACACCGATCTGCTCAGGAGGTTCATCTCGGACCGCGGCAAGATCCGCGGCCGCCGGGTGACGCGGGTGAGCGCCCAGCAGCAGCGGCAGCTGGCGTCGGCGATCAAGAACGCCCGGGAGATGGCGCTGCTGCCGTACGCCTCCGCCCGCTGACGCGCCGGCAGGCGGGCCCGCACTTCCGGGTCCGCCGGGCCGGTGTCTCGGGCCGGGACCGCCGCCGACCGGACAGTCGCCCGGACATGGGATCCGGAAGGGCGCGGCGCGCGTCTCTTCCTTGTGTGGGAGGCGCTTCCTTGTGGGGGAGACGCCGGAGAAGCTGTAACCGAGGGACCACCCCGCGTGCACGTGCATCTGCTCATGCATTGGCATATGAACAGAGCTATGATCCGGGACAGTTGACCTAATGCACCTTGTCCCCCGGGAGCGACTCGTGCACCACGCGTACAACGGCATCGCGGCCACGGAGCTCCACGGGGTCGTCTGGCAGAAGAGCAGACACAGCAACTCCCAGGGCTCGTGCGTGGAGTTCGCCAAGCTGCCGGGCGGGGACGTGGCGATGCGCAACTCACGGCACCCCGACGGCCCCGCACTCGTATATACGCCTGCGGAGATCGAAGCGTTGCTTCTGGGCGTCAAGGACGGGGAATTCGATCACCTGATCGTGGGGAGGTAGCCCGCACGGAGGCGGGCCCTGCTCAGCCCCGAGGCGCTGCTCAACCCCGAGGTCCCGCTCAACCCCGAGGTCCCGCTCAACCCCGAGGCACCGCCCGGCTCAGCAGGCCTGGCCTGCCCGGCCCAGGGGCCCGGCCAGGCCCCTAGCGGTACGGCTAGCCCAGCAGGAACAGCGCCCAGACGACCTTTCCGTGCAGCGACCCGGCGAGCGGGTGCCAGCCCCAGCTGTCGCTGAAGGAGTCCACCAGGAACAGACCGCGGCCCGACTCGGCCGCACCACTGGGGTCGGGAAAAGGGATGTCGCCGCTCTCGCCGGCCCCGGGACTGACCTGGCTGGGGTCGCGCACCGCGCACACCAGACGGCTCGTCCAGCGCATCAAGTGGAGCCGTACGGGCGGTTCCTGAACCTCCCGCGGCGGGTCCTTGGGCAGCGCGTGCCGCAGGGCGTTGGTGACGAGTTCGGAGACGACCAGCGCGACATCGTCGAATCTGTCGCTCAGATCCCACTGGCCGAGCGTCGCCTTGGTGAACTGCCGCGCTCCGCGCACCGCTTCATAGCGGGCGGGCAGTGCGCACGAGGCCGAGCTGGAAACCGCTGCGGGATCGATGGGGGGAAGCCCCTGCCGTAACGGCTCGAGCATGGTCGATCCATTCATCCCCATGCGAGGCACTCCCGGGAATCGCGGCTGTGACGCTATAACACGAACGAGCACGCAGGTGCGCGAGGACCATGGTTCCGAATGCGTACGGCAGATGCAAGGGCAGATGCACGTGCACGCGCCGGACCTGTCCGACCCCGTGCCGGTTCTTGCTCATTTCTTCCGCCAATCTCTTTCGCCCCCTTCCCGAAGCCTTCTCATTTCCGTAATCGAATGAGTACGGGCTGAAGCGTTTTGGTGGCAGAATCCCGGGTCTCGGGGTTCGGGGGTGCTCCGCCAGGCATACCTATGAGGCGATGGGGAGGGTTGGAGTCGTGACCGCAGGCGAGTCGAGCGGTTCCGTGGTACGGCGCATCCTGTTGGGCTCACAGTTGAGGCGGCTGCGCGAATCGCGTGGCATCACCCGTGAGGCGGCCGGGTACTCCATCCGCGCATCCGAATCCAAGATCAGCCGCATGGAGTTGGGACGGGTGAGCTTCAAGGCGAGGGACGTCGAGGATCTGCTGACGCTCTATGGAGTCGCCGACGAAGCGGAACGCGGATCCCTGCTCGGCCTCGCGAAGGAGGCCAATGTCGCCGGGTGGTGGCACAGCTACGGCGATGTGCTGCCCGGCTGGTTTCAGACATATGTGGGGCTGGAAGGCGCCGCCTCACTCATCCGCATCTATGAAGTGCAGTTCGTGCACGGCCTGTTGCAGACCGAGGCGTACGCGCATGCCGTGGTCACCCGCGGCATCCCGGACGCTCCCCGGGCCGAGATCGACCGCCGGGTCGCGCTCCGCCTCGAGCGCCAGAAGGCCCTCGTCTCCGAGCGCGCGCCACGCTTCCACGCCGTGCTCGACGAGGCCGCGCTGCGCCGTCCGTACGGCGACCGTGCCGTGATGCAGGGCCAGTTGAGGCATCTCATCGAGATCTCCGAGCAGCCGAACATCACCCTGCAGGTGATGCCCTTCAGCTTCGGCGGGCACGCGGGCGAGAGCGGCGCCTTCACCATGCTGCGCTTCCCCGAGTCGGACCTCTCCGACCTCGTCTATCTGGAGCAGCTCACCAGCGCCCTGTACCTCGACAAGCGCGAGGAGGTCGCTCAGTACGAACGGGTCATGCGGCGGCTCCAGGAGGACAGTCCGGATCCGGCCGAGAGCCGGGATCTTCTCCGCGGTCTTCTTCAACTCAGCTGAAACGCAAGTACGATGACGCGACATCAGGCGTCTGCCTCTGCAGCCTTCCGAGGTTAGGAATCGGATCACATGTCCTTGTTCACCGAGCTGGCCCACCAGTACATCGATGGCGAGTGGAGGCCGGGAAGCGGCTCCTGGGACATCATCGATTTCAACCCGTACGACGGCGAGAAGCTGGCCTCGATCCCGGTCGCCACCGCTGTGGAGGTGGACCAGGCCTACCGCGCCGCCGAGCGCGCGCAGGAGGGCTGGGCCGCGACCAATCCGTACACCCGCCGGCTGGTCTTCGAACGTGCTCTGCGGGTCATAGAGGACCGCGAGCAGGAGATCACCGAGACGATCATCGCGGAGCTCGGCGGCACCCATCTGAAGGCGGCCTTCGAGCTGCACCTCGCCAAGGAGTTCCTGCGCGAGGCGATGCAGCTGGCGCTGCGGCCCGAGGGCCGGATCCTTCCTTCGCCGACCGACGGCAAGGAGAACCGCGTCTACCGCCTGCCGGTCGGCGTCGTGGGCGTCATCAGCCCCTTCAACTTCCCCTTCCTGCTGTCGATCAAGTCGGTCGCGCCGGCGCTGGCGCTCGGCAACGCCGTGGTGCTCAAGCCGCACCAGAACACTCCGATCTGCGGCGGATCCCTGGTGGCCAAGGTGTTCGAGGAGGCGGGTCTGCCGGCCGGTCTGCTGAATGTCGTCATCACCGACATAGCGGAGATAGGCGACGCGCTGATCGCGCACCCGGTGCCGAAGGCGATCTCCTTCACCGGCTCGGACAAGGTGGGGCAGCACGTCGCCACTGTCTGCGCGGCGAACTTCAAGCGGGCCATCCTCGAACTGGGCGGCAACAGCGCGCTGATCGTGCTCGACGACGCCGATGTCGACTACGCGGTGGACGCGGCGGTCTTCAGCCGCTTCGTGCACCAGGGCCAGGTCTGCATGGCGGCCAACCGCATCCTGGTGGACCGGAAGGTGGAGAAGGAGTTCACCGAGAAGTTCGTCGCCAAGGTCAGGACCCTGAAGGTCGGCGACCCGTCGGACCCGCAGACCCATATCGGCCCGCTCATCAACTCCACGCAGGCCGACGCGGTGACATCGCTGGTCGAGCAGACGGTGGAGGCCGGCGCGACCGCGCTGCTGCGCGGGAGCGCCGAGGGCAATCTGGTGGGTCCTTCGGTGCTGACGGACCTGGCGGACGACTCGCCGATCCTGTCGCAGGAGATCTTCGGCCCGGTGGCGCTCGTCGTGCCGTTCGACGGGGAGGACGAGGCGGTCAGGATCGCCAACGACACTCCGTACGGCTTGAGCGGGGCCGTGCACACCGGTGACATCGAGCGCGGGGTACGGATCGCGCACCGGATCAACACGGGCATGATCCACATCAATGACAGCACGGTCCACGACGAGCCGATCGTCCCCTTCGGCGGCGAGAAGCACTCCGGCAGCGGGCGCCTGAACGGTGAGTCGATGATCGAGGCCTTCACGACCCAGAAGTGGATCTCGGTGCAGCACGGCCGTTCGCGGTTCCCGTTCTGACCTCGTTCGCGGTTCCCGTTCCGACCGTCGGGACCTTCTGGAAACTCTGCGCCCACGGGACCCTTGCGGACAGAAACTGACCGCAAGGGTCCGTAGCGTGAGAGGTGTCAGAAGGAGGGCGGACAGCCTCTCCGTGAAGCACCCGGAAGGGCGGACATCATGGTCACTCACGTTCCCGCGGAGGCCCAGGGCGACGAGCGTGGCGCGCTCCTCTCCTTCGTCGAGGCGCAGCGCGGCGCGCTCCGCCGCTCCGTACTCGGACTGACCGAAGGACAGGCCGCGAGCCGCCCCAGCGCCAGCGAGCTCTCCCTCTCCGGACTGCTCAAGCATGTCGCGGAGACGGAGCTCGGCTGGCTGCGGCTGGCGCAGCAGAAGCCGAACGAGAAGCAGCGCACCGAGGAGACCTGGACCGACAGCTTCCGTCTCGTCGGGGACGAGACGATCCCCGGCGTGCTGGCCTTCTGGGACGAAGTGGCCAAGGAGACCGCCGAGTTCATCCAGTCCGTGCCCAGCCTGAACGACACCTTCCCGCTGCCCCCGCAGCCCTGGTACCCCAAGGACGGTGCGGTGTCGATGCGCTGGCTGCTGCTGCACCTGGTGGAGGAGATCGGCCGGCACGCGGGCCACGCGGACATCGTCCGCGAGTCGCTGGACGGCAAGACCGCCTTCGAGCTGGTGGCCCTGGAGAGCGGCCAGAGCTGGGGCTAGGGGTTCCCGGCTCCACCGCGGCGGCCCGTGCACGCAGGCGGGCCGCCGCGTCGTCGTCGTGGGGCTGCCGGTGGTGCTGGTCCTCGCCGATCCGTTTCCCGACGCGGATGCGGTTGCCGCCGGGGTCGGTCGTCAGGAACTGGCGAACCCCGTGGCTGGTGTCGGTGAGCGTCCCGATCCGCGGCAGACCGCGCGTCGGGATCTTTCCGTACGCTGCCTTCAGGCCGGTCAGGAAGGACTCGTACAGCGCGTCCACCACGTCCGTGAGAATCGCCTTCCCGGCCGCGCCAGCTACTCTAGTCAAAGTTGAATAGAAAGGTATGCGGATGTCTGCGATCCGGCTGCTCGTCCTCGGGGCCGTACGCCAGCACGGGCGGGCGCACGGTTACCAGGTCCGCAACGACCTGGAGTACTGGGGCGCGCACGAGTGGTCCAACGCCAAGCCCGGCTCGATCTATCACGCGCTGAAACAGATGGCGAAACAAGGACTCCTGCACGCTCATGAGATCGCTCCGTCCACGGCCGGCGGTCCGCCCCGTACCGAGTACGAGATCACCGGGAAGGGTACCGAGGAGTACTTCGGGCTGCTGCGCGAGTCGCTGACGTCCTACGACCAGAAGATGGATGTGCTCTCGGCGGGGATCGGCTTCATCGTCGACCTGAGGCGCGAGGAAGCCGTGGCGCTGCTCAAGGAGCGGGTGCGCGGACTCCAGGAGTGGCGGTCCTCGGTGACGGACTACTACACGCCCGAGGGCGGGCCCGAGTCGATCGGGCACATCGGCGAGATCATGAACATGTGGGTCTCCTCGGCGGATTCGGGTGCGGAGTGGACGCAGGGCCTGATCCGGCGGATCGAGGGCGGGGCGTACACCTTCGCGGGGGAGGGTGAGCCGTTTGTGGGGGTGCTCCCCGAGGCCGGGGAGTATCCGTACGAGAAGGGCGAGCCGCATGAGGAGGATCGGAGCTGATGTGCCCGGTCGTGGATCTGGGCGCGTGGCCCGACCGGATCGGCTGCCGGAGGCGGCCGTCAGTGGTGGAAGGCTGTCGCCGCGGCCGTGTCCTTGCTCAAGGGGTGGGGCTGGCGGCGCAGTTCCGGCAGCAGCGCCCGCAGGTCTTCGAGCAGTAGATCGCCGAGGTCCTCCGAGAAGCCGTTGCGGCAGACCATGCGCACAACCGAGAGATCCTCGCGATTCGCCGGGAAGGTGTACGCGGGCACCGTCCAGCCCTGCTCGCGCAGGCGTCGCGAGACGTCGAAGACGTCGAAGTTCTGCACGCCCGGTGCGGTGGTGAAGGCGAACACGGGCAACTGGTCGCCATGGGTGAGGAGTCGGAAATCACCCAGGGCCGCGATCTTGTCCGCGAGCCCGACGGCGACATCGCGGGTCGTCTGCTGGACGGCCCGGTACCCATCCCGCCCCAGCCGCAGGAACGTGTAGTACTGCGCCACGACCTGCGCGCCGGGCCGGGAGAAGTTGAGGGCGAAGGTGGGCATGTCGCCGCCCAGATAGTTGACCCGGAAGACCAGCTCCTCGGGCAGCTCGGCGGCCGAGCGCCACAGCGCCCAGCCGACGCCGGGATAGACCAGGCCGTATTTGTGCCCGGAGGTGTTGATGGAGGAGACGCGCGGCAGCCGGAAGTCCCAGACCAGCTCCTCGTCGATGAAGGGCGCGACCATCGCGCCGGACGCGCCGTCGACATGGACGGGGATGTCCAGGCCGGTGCGCTCCTGGAGGGCGTCCAGGGCCGCGCAGACCTCGGCGACCGGTTCGTACGACCCGTCGAAGGTCGAGCCGAGCACGCTCACGACGCCGATGGTGTTCTCGTCGCAGAGATCGGCGGCGGCCTGCGGGTCGAGGTGGAAGCGGTCGCCCTCCATGGGCACGAGCCGCGGTTCGACCTCCCAGAAGGTGCAGAATTTGTCCCAGCAGACCTGGACGTTGATGCCCATGACGAGATTCGGCCGGGCGGTGGCGGGGTAACGGTCGCTGTTGCGCAGCATCCAGCGCCGCTTGAGGGCCATCCCGGCGAGCATGCAGGCCTCGCTGGAGCCGGTGGTCGAGCAGCCCACCACGGCGCTGGGCTCCGGGGCGCGCCAGAGGTCGGCGAGCATGGCCACGCAGCGCCGCTCCAGTTCCGCCGTGCGGGGGTACTCGTCCTTGTCGATCATGTTCTTGTCCCTGCACTCCGCCATCAGCACCCCGGCCTGCCCCTCCATCCAGGTGGTGACGAAGGTGGCGAGGTTGAGCCGGGAGTTGCCGTCGAGCATCAGCTCGTCATGGACCAGCCGGTACGCGGTCGACGGCGGCATCGGACCGTCGGGAAGCCGGTGCTTGGGCGGGGCGGCGGTCATTCCGCTGACCGGGTCGGCCTCCCCGATGAAGGGGTTGAGGGAGAGCCGGCGCTCCTGCTCGCCGGGGGAGTCGCTTGCGCCCTTGTGGAGTGGCATCCGTCGCTCTGCCTTCCTCGGTCCGGATAAGTCCAAGCGCGACGATACGGACAAAACAGACCGTCGGCTCGTCGGGCGGAGACGGGGCCGCGCCTCACCCTTGGGCTTGCACCTCACGTGAGGTGAGGACTCAGGCTGAGGTGCGTACCGGGAAACGAAGGGAGCGGAAAGCGATGAGCTACTCCGTGGGAGAGGTCGCCGGTTTCGCCGGAGTGACGGTGCGCACACTGCATCACTACGACGAGATCGGACTGCTCGCCCCGGGCGGTCGCAGCCGTGCGGGCCACCGGCGTTACGACGACGCCGACCTCGACCGGCTGCAGCAGATCCTGTTCTACCGGGAGCTCGGCTTCCCGCTCGACGAGGTCGCGGCACTGCTCGACGACCCGGATGCGGACCCGCGGGAACACCTGCGCCGGCAGCACGCGCTGCTGTCCGCCCGGATCACCAAGCTGCAGGAGATGGCCGCCGCCGTCGAACAAGCCATGGAGGCGAAGAAGATGGGCATCAACCTCACGCCCGAGGAGAAATTCGAGGTCTTCGGGGACCAGGACCCCGAGCAGTACGCACAGGAGGCGGAGCGGCGCTGGGGCGGCACCGAGACCTACGCCGAGTCGCAGCGAAGGGCCGCGGCCTACACCAAGGAGGACTGGAAGCGCATGCAGGCCGAGGTCGCCGACTGGAGCGCGCGCTACGACGCCCTGATGGCGGCCGGTGAGCCGCCGACCGGTGAGCGGGCCATGGACCTGGCCGAGGAGCACCGGCAGCACATCACCCAGTGGTTCTACGAGTGCTCCTACGAGATCCACACGGGGCTCGGCGAGATGTATGTGTCGGACGAACGGTTCCGCGCGTTCTACGACTCCACCCGGCCGGGGCTCGCCGTCCATCTGCGTGACGCGATCCTCGCCAACGCGGTGCGCAACAGCTGAGTGATTCCTGGTCCGGATACGGGGCTCGTCCAGGGCTCAGGTCCGGGCCAGGATCACCGCGGTGCCGTAGGCACAGACCTCCGTGCCCACATCCGCCGCTTCCGTCACATCGAAGCGGAACATCAGCACCGCGTTCGCGCCGCGCGACCGCGCCTGCTCGACGAGCCGGTCCATCGCCTGGTTGCGGGTCTCGACCAGGGTCTTGGTCAGACCCTTCAGCTCGCCGCCGATCATCGACTTGAGGCCCGCCCCGATCTGGCTGCCCAGATGCCGCGAGCGCACCGTCAGACCGAAGACCTCGCCGATGACCTCCTGCACCTGGAATCCGGGTACGTCGTTCGTGGTGACGACCAGCACATCGGACTGCTTGCCCTGTCCGCCGCCGTAATCATCGATGCCCATGTGCGTCCACCTTCCGTACCGCTGCGTCCGACGCTCGTGACGCTGGTGACGCTTCTGACGCACAGCTTTGTCCCAGTCCGCGCACAGTGCATCCCGAACGGGCGGATGGAACGTGGGGGTGCTCGAGGGCGTTGGTACCTTTGTGCGGCCGACCAGGTCGATCGCCGATCGACCGACTATCGACTCAGGAGCCCGGACCTCGTGACCACCCTTGCGCTCGGACCGAGCTGGCTGGACCCGGACTATCTGATCGGGACTTTCGGCCTCATCGGTGTCCTGGTCATCGTCTTCGCCGAGTCCGGCCTGCTCATCGGCTTCTTTCTGCCGGGTGACTCGCTGCTGTTCACCACCGGCCTGCTGGTGACGACCGGGAGCCTGGACGACCTGCCGCTGTGGGCGGTGTGCGCCCTGGTGGTGCTTGCCGCGATCGCCGGCGACCAAGTCGGCTATCTCTTCGGCCGGAAGGTCGGACCCTCGCTCTTCAAACGCCCCGACTCCAGGCTCTTCAAGCAGGAGAACGTGGAGAAGGCGCACGAGTTCTTCGAGAAGTACGGCCCCAAGTCGCTTGTCCTGGCCCGCTTCGTGCCCATCGTGCGTACCTTCACGCCGATCATCGCCGGTGTGAGCCGGATGAACTACCGCTCGTTCATCACCTTCAACGTCATCGGCGGCACGCTCTGGGGCGCGGGAGTCACGCTGCTCGGCGCAGCGCTCGGCAAGGTCGAGTTCGTCAACAAGAACATCGAAGCGATCCTGATCCTGATCGTGCTGATCTCGGTCGTCCCCATCGGAATCGAGTTCCTGCGGGCCCGCTCCAAGAACAAGAAGGAAGCCGCCGCTGCCGGACCGGCGGCCGATGCGCCGCAGGCCCAGCGCGGCCGCCACGCCAAGCGCTGACCGCTTCCCGCCGGGGGTCTAGAAGCCGCGCGTCCGCTTGGCCGCGCGGCGCCCGGCCGGGCCCTCGGTGACCGGCAACCGCAGGAACAGCCGGGAGATCTCCCCGCCCAGGTTCACCCCGATCGCGATGGCCAGCGCCAGCGCCGCCGCCTTGGACAGTGAGGCGAGGCCCGCGTTGAGATCGTTCCTGGCGATCTCCAGCAGCCCGAAGTACGTCGCGCTACCCGGCAGCAGCGGCCCGATCGCGGCGGTGACGTACGGCAGCGCGGACGCGAACCGGTAGCGCGAGAACATGTGCCCGAAGAGGCCCACCAGACCGGCCGCGACGGCCGTCGCGGCGACCGGCGGCACATTCGCGATGTCCGCGAGCGCCGCGTACACCACCCAGGCCACTCCGCCGTTGAGCGCAGCCAGCGGCACCGTGTTGCGCTCCTGCTGCAGCAGTACGGCGAAGCAGAGCGACAGCGCCATCGCCGCCAGCGTCTGGATCACCGGCCGCTCGACGCTGTGGATGGCGGTCTCCGGGTTGAGGCCCGCGTCCAGCGCGACGCCCAGATAGAGCACCATGAGTACGCCGACGACGATGCCCACGACGAGATAGCCCACCTCGAGCAGGCGGGCGGCCGCCGTGATGTAGAAGCCCGTCAGGCCGTCCTGCACACCGGCGACCAGCGCCCGTCCCGGGATCAGCGCGAAGAGTCCACCGGTGATCACTGCGGAGGCGCGCACCTCCAGCGGCGACAGCGTCAGGGCGACACCCATCGCGGCCGGCGGCATGGCCGCCGCCACGAACTGGTAGAACTCCGGCAGCCCGCGGCCCGCGCACAGCCAGGCCAGCCGGTCACCGAGCATCGCGCCGACCGCCGCCGCGAGGAACACCAGCAGATTGCCGCCGACCAGCACGGATGCCGAGCCGGCCAGCAGACCGCCGGCCGAGGTGAGCGCCCAGCCCGGATACGGGTGCCGGTTACGGCGTATCTCCGCGAGTCGCCGGTAGGCCTCCTCCAGCGAGATCTCCGCCTCCTCGGAGCTGATGTCGTGGACGAGGCGGTAGACGGCCGCAAGCCGGGTGTAGTCGGTGCCACGTCGCCGAACCGTCCGGTTCGCCGTGACCGGATCGTCGACCAGCGAGGGCTGGTACGTGATCGACAGCAGGGTGAAGGTGACGGTCGGCTCGCAGCGGTCGAGTCCGTACGAACGCGAGATGGCGAACATGGCCGCCTCGACGTCCTCCGCGCCCTCGCCCCCCGCGAGCAGCAGTTCGCCGATACGGAGCGTCAGGTCCAGCACGCGGGGAACGGCGGGACCGGCCTCGTCCTGCTTCTGCACCGCCTCGGGAACCGGCCGTTCGCCCACCGGCATCCGCAGCATCGCCCGCATCCGGTCCTGCCAGGGCGCGTCCTTGGTGAGCCGGACCACGGGGATGCCGTGCGCCGGGGTGAAGGCGGGCGGTGAGTTCTTGGCGCTGTAGGTGCGGGGCGCTGCGAAAGCGGAACCCTCCGGCTCGGCCGGAGCCTCGGTGCCGATCCCTGCCGGTACGGCGAACTCCGAGGATGGATGGTCCTCCTCGGGCGCTTCCGGCTGTCCCACACCGGATGGCGGGGTGAAGGCGCTGTGCGCCTCGTCGGACTGAGGCTTCCGGTCTTCCGGACCCTCCGGTTCCGCCACCACGTGCTGTCCTCGCTCCCTCTCGTGTCGCCGTGTCAGCTCAGTATGGGCATGGACACCCGGGCACACGAACGACGGGCGGTGCACCCCGAGGGTGCACCGCCCGTACGAGCAGCTCAGCGGCGTATCAGTACGCGCTCAGCGCGAGCTCAGTGAGCCCCGCCCTGCGCCTCGAGGCGCTTGTAGGAGGCCTCGATCTCCGCCTCGGCCTCGGTGCGGCCGACCCAGTTCGCGCCCTCTACGGACTTGCCCGGCTCCAGGTCCTTGTAGACCTCGAAGAAGTGCTGGATCTCCAGCCGGTCGAACTCGGACACGTGGTGGATGTCGCGCAGGTGCTCCACCCGCGGGTCGGAGGCCGGCACGCACAGCAGCTTGTCGTCGCCGCCCGCCTCGTCCGTCATCCGGAACATTCCGATGGCGCGGCACTTGATCAGGCAGCCGGGGAAGGTCGGCTCGTCAAGGATGACCAGCGCGTCCAGCGGGTCGCCGTCCTCGCCGAGGGTGTTCTCGACGAAGCCGTAGTCGGCCGGGTAGCTGGTCGAGGTGAAGAGTCGACGGTCCAGGCGGATCCGACCGGTCTCGTGGTCCACCTCGTACTTGTTCCGCGAACCCTTCGGGATCTCGATGGTGACGTCGAACTCCACGGGTGGCTCCTCCATGATCAACACATACGTCTGGTGGTTAAGTGTCCCTCACGCAGGTGTGTGATCGCGAAAGGGGCTGGTGCGAGGTGCCAGAGGTCAGGACGTGGCAGCTCGCTGCGGGCGCCGCCGTGGTCGGCCTCGCCCTCGCTGCCGGGGCGGTGGCCGCGGCCGGTCCTTGGGACTCTGGCCAGCGTAAGGCCGAGAGAGAGCGGGTGGATGCCCAGAGCGACGTGGGTGGCGCACATCACGAGGTCCGCGGGGCGAAGCGCCCGGCGCCTGCGCCCAGCGCCCCCGGCGTGCTCGCCGGGCTCGGTGCCCCCGCGACCGCCCCCGCCACCGCGCCGGCGACCACGCCCGCCGAGCTCGCGAAGCTGCTCGCGCCGCTCCTGGGTGACCCGGGGCTCGGAGCTGTCCGTACGGCCTCGGTCGTCGATGTCGCGACCGGCAGGCAGTTGTACGGGAAGGGGGCCGCGGACCCGATGACACCGGCCTCCACCATCAAGATCGCCACCTCGGTCGCGGCGCTGTCGGCGCTCGGCCCCGACCACCGCATCCCCACCACGGTCGTCGCGTCCAAGGACGGCAGGACGCTCACGCTGGTCGGCGGCGGCGACGCGACCCTCGACAAGGCCGGTCTGGGCAGGCTCGCCGACCGGACGGCACGTGCCTTGCGCGACCGGGGGACCACCACGGTCCGTCTCACGTACGACACTTCGCTCTACGCGGGCCCGGGGCGGCACCCCATCGGCCCCAACGGCAACATCGCCCCGGTCAGCGCGCTGATGGTCGGCCAGGGGCGGATCGACGACAGGACCACCGGCAACGCCGCGCGCACCGGGGACCCGGCCGGCGACGCGGCCCGCGTCTTCGGGCGCCTGCTGTCCGAGCGCGGCATCGACAGCTCCGCGGCACCCGCATCCGGCCGGCCCGCAGCCGGTTCGGCCCCTCTTGCCAAGGTCCTCTCCCCACCGCTCTCGGCACTGGTCGAGCGGGCGCTCACCACCAGCGACAACGACATCGCCGAAGCGCTTGCCCGGCAGACCGCGATCGCGGCGGGCGATGAGGCGAGTTTCGACGGCGCGGCGCGCGCCGTCACCAGACAACTCGGCAAACTGAAACTGCCGTTGACCGGCGCGCACTTCGCCGACGGCAGCGGTCTGAGCCGCGCCGACAAAATCTCCGCGAGCCTGCTGACCGCGCTGCTGACCCGCGCCGCCGACCCGGCCCACCCCGAACTGCGCCCGGTCCTGACCGGCCTCCCCGTCGCCGGCTTCAGCGGCACGCTGCAGACCCGCTACGGCGCCACCTCGCCGGGTACCGGCCTGGTGCGCGCCAAGACCGGCACCCTGAGCGGCGTCAACGCCCTGGCAGGCACGGTCGTCGCCCCGGACGGACGCCTCCTCGCCTTCGCTTTCCTGGCAGGGAGCACCCCCTCCGCGGAGGCCGCCCAGCCCGCCCTGGACCGGCTGGCCGCCGCACTGGCCTCGTGACGTACCCGGCGAATCGGTCGGTCCCAACACCTCACCGCCGCCGGAGCCGACAACGTACGGTTGACGCATGACGAGCATCGGTGGTGTCGAGATGGTCGACTGGAACCTCGCCGCGGCGACCGCAACCCGCTTCGTGCGGCCGGGCCCCGACGTGAGCCGGGACGAGGCGCGTGCCGTCGTCGCCGAACTGCGCAGGCATGCCAAATCCTCCGAAGAGCATGTGCGGTCCTTCACCCGGATGATCCCCGAAGGCCATGAGCCACAGGACACCCCTGTTCTCGTCGTGGACCGGGCGGGCTGGGTCAAGGCGAATGTCGCGGGCTTCCGCGAGCTGCTCAAGCCGCTGCTGGACAAGATGCAGGAGCGCCGCTCCGGCAGCCCGGGCGGCGCGCTGGTCGGCGCGGTCGGCGGCAAGGTGACCGGCGTCGAGCTGGGCATGCTGCTGTCGTTCCTGGCCTCGAGGGTCCTCGGCCAGTACGAGACCTTCGCCCCCGCCACCCGCGAGATGCCCGCCGGTCAGAACGGCGGCGGACGGCTGCTCCTCGTCGCCCCGAACATCGTCCATGTCGAGCGTGAACTCGAGGTCGACCCGCACGACTTCAGGCTCTGGGTCTGCCTGCACGAGGAGACCCACCGCACCCAGTTCACCGGTGTGCCGTGGCTGCGGGACCATCTCGAGGGCGAGATCCAGTCATTTCTCGGCGAGACCGAGATCGACCCGATGACCGTTCTGGAGCGGCTCCGGGAGGCCGCCCAGTCGCTCTCCGGCGCCCGTCCCGAGGGTGAGGAGGGCGAGGGCCGCTCCATCGTCGAGCTGGTGCAGACCCCCGCCCAGCGCGAGATCCTCAGTCGGCTGACCGCCGTGATGTCGCTGCTGGAGGGCCATGCGGATTTCGTGATGGACGGTGTCGGACCCGATGTCGTGCCGTCCGTCGCCGAGATCCGGGAGAAGTTCCAGCAGCGCAGGGCGCGTGGCGCGAGCCGTCTCGACCAGGCGCTGCGCAAGCTCCTGGGGCTCGACGCCAAGCTGCGTCAGTACCGCGACGGCGAGCGCTTCGTGCGCTCCGTGGTCGAGGAGGTCGGTATGGAGGGATTCAACCGGGTCTGGACGTCTCCGAACACCCTCCCCACCAAGGCGGAGATCGCCAAACCGGCGGACTGGGTCGCGAGGGTGCACCGTAAAGCAGAGTCGTGATCGGGCGGCGTCCGACGGCAGAAGGACGCCCCCCTAATCACCCATCCGAGGGACCGTAGGCAATGGGTAGGCGTGCAATGCTCGGGTATCGGCCCGGTTCTGTCACCATCGACGCACTCTGAGTGACTGAACTTCCGTCCCGACTCCGACCGAGGCACCCCCCAACTTTCACGAAGGGCACCGGACATGGGTCCCCATCCTGCGGTCGCGGCGATACGCCTGGCGGTCCGCCGCGTACTCCACGACGTACTCACCGAACACTGCGAACGTGTCGCACGCTCCGTGGGCCACGCGGCTCCCGCGCGCTCCTCCGCGACCTCCCCCCTCCATCAGGCGCCCTCAGGCGAGCAGCCGCTCGTCCTTGTGGCGTGCTCCGGCGGCGCCGACTCCATGGCCCTCGCCTCCGCCCTCGCCTTCGAGGCCCGCAAACTCTCCGTCCGGGCCGGGGGCGTCACCGTCGACCACGGTCTCCAGGACGGCTCCGACCTCCGCGCCGCCGAAGTCGCCGCGCGGCTCACCGCGCTGCAGCTCGACCCCGTCGAGGCCATCGCCGTACGGGTCGGCCGCGAGGGCGGCCCCGAGGCCGCGGCCCGCGATGCCCGCTACGCCGCCCTCGACGACGCCGCGGAGCGCCATGGCGCCGCGGCCGTGCTGCTCGGCCACACCCGCGATGATCAAGCTGAAACCGTCCTGCTGGGTCTCGCCCGCGGCTCCGGCATCCGCTCGCTCTCCGGAATGGCGGCCGTCTCGGGGGCGGCCGGCCGTTACCGCCGTCCCTTCCTCCAGCTCGACCGGCAGACCGCCCGCAAGGCCTGCATGGTCCAGTCGCTGCCCGTCTGGGACGACCCGCACAACGCCGACCCCGCATACACCCGCTCCCGGCTGCGCCATGAGGGCCTGCCCGCCCTGGAGAAGGCGCTCGGCAAGGGTGTCGTCGAGGCGCTCGCCCGTACCGCGCAGCTCTCCCGCGACGATGCGGACGCCCTGGACACCTGGGCCGCCGACGTGGACTCCTCCGTACGTGACGACGCCGGGCGGCTCGAGTGCGCGAAGCTCTACGCGCTGCCGCCCGCCGTCCGCCGCCGGGTGCTGCGCCGGGCCGCCATCGAGGCCGGTGCGCCCGCCGGATCGCTCTTCGCCCGGCACGTCGAGGAAGTCGACCGGCTGATCACGAGCTGGCGCGGTCAGGGAGCCATCAATTTGCCCGGGCGCGTCGAGGCACGGCGGCAGGGTGGCAGACTGGTCATCCGGCAAGGCTGACGCAGCTGCAGCGAATGCACAACGAAAGTGACCCGGGTGAACGAGAAGGACATGGGCACCGACCTCCAGTCGGTGCTTATCACCAAGGAAGAGATCGACGCGAAGCTGGCTGAACTGGCTGCGAAGATCGACGCGGAGTACGCGGACAAGGACCTGCTCATCGTCGGTGTCCTCAAGGGCGCCGTGATGGTGATGGCGGACCTGGCGCGTGCGCTGTCCACCCCCGTCACGATGGACTGGATGGCGGTGTCGTCCTACGGCGCGGGCACCCAGTCCTCGGGCGTGGTCCGGATCCTCAAGGACCTGGACACCGACATCAAGGGCAAGCACGTCCTGATCGTCGAGGACATCATCGACTCCGGCCTCACGCTCTCGTGGCTGCTGTCGAACCTCGGTTCGCGCGAGCCGGCCTCCCTCGAGGTCTGCACTCTGCTGCGTAAGCCGGATGCCGCAAAGGTGGCGATCGACGTGAAGTGGATCGGCTTCGACATCCCGAATGAGTTCGTTATCGGGTACGGGCTGGACTATGCGGAGAAGTACCGCAATCTTCCATTTGTCGGCACACTCGCGCCGCACGTCTACGGCGGCTGACGCCGCCGGGAACCTCAGCCCCCTTCTCGCCGTTGGAGGATGGGAGGGCGGGTTTGTCAGCCGTACCGTGCGGTCGCGGTGACGATGCTGGGGTACCGTCCGAAGAACAGTCTTTTCTCACAGCAGCATTTACCTACGGGCAGGAGGGACGGGGCGATTTCGCTCCGTATGGATGGACGTGAAGCGATACTTCCGTGGGCCGGTCATGTGGATCGTGCTGGCCGTCCTCGCCGTGGTCGTGTTGATGCAGGTCGTCGGCTCGTCCGGCGGCTACAAGACGGTGGACACTGGCGAGGTCGTCCAGGCGATCGACAAGAACCAGGTCGACCAGGTCAAGCTGACCACCGGCGACGAACAGATCATCAAGGTCGATCTGAAGGACGGCCAGAAGGTCAAGGGCGGCGACAAGATCCAGGCCAGCTATATCGGCACCCAGGGTGCTGATCTTGCGGCCACTCTGCAGAAGAAGTACGAAGCGGGCGACATCGAGAAGGGTTACACCGTCTCGCCGTCGAAGCAGAGCCCGTTCGTCTCGGTGCTGCTCTCACTGCTGCCCTTCGTCCTGATCGTCGTGGTCTTCCTGTTCCTGATGAATCAGATGCAGGGCGGCGGCTCCCGAGTCATGAACTTCGGGAAGTCCAAGGCCAAGCTGATCACCAAGGACACTCCGAAGACGACCTTCGCCGATGTGGCGGGGGCCGACGAGGCCGTCGAGGAACTCCACGAGATCAAGGAGTTCCTGCAGGAGCCGGCCAAGTTCCAGGCGGTCGGCGCCAAGATCCCGAAGGGTGTGCTGCTGTACGGCCCGCCCGGTACGGGCAAGACGCTGCTCGCTCGCGCCGTCGCGGGCGAGGCGGGCGTCCCCTTCTACTCGATCTCGGGTTCCGACTTCGTCGAGATGTTCGTCGGCGTCGGTGCCTCCCGAGTGCGTGACCTCTTCGAGCAGGCCAAGGCGAACGCCCCGGCGATCGTCTTCGTCGACGAGATCGACGCCGTCGGCCGGCACCGCGGTGCGGGTCTCGGCGGTGGCCACGACGAGCGCGAGCAGACGCTGAACCAGCTGCTCGTCGAGATGGACGGCTTCGACGTGAAGGGCGGCGTCATCCTGATCGCCGCCACCAACCGGCCGGACATCCTCGACCCGGCGCTGCTGCGTCCGGGCCGGTTCGACCGGCAGATCGCCGTCGACCGTCCTGATATGCAGGGCCGTCTGGAGATCCTCAAGGTCCACCAGAAGGGCAAGCCGGTCGCCCCGGACGTCGACCTGGGTGCTGTTGCCCGTCGTACGCCCGGCTTCACCGGCGCGGACCTGTCGAACGTGCTGAACGAAGCCGCGCTGCTCACCGCACGTGGCGACAAGAAGCTGGTCGACAACCACGCCCTGGACGAGGCGATCGACCGCGTCGTGGCGGGCCCGCAGAAGCGGACCCGGATCATGTCGGACAAGGAAAAGAAGATCACCGCGTACCACGAGGGCGGTCACGCCCTGGTCGCCGCGGCTTCGCCGAACTCCGACCCGGTCCACAAGATCACGATCCTGTCCCGTGGCCGTGCGCTCGGCTACACCATGGTCCTGCCGGACGAGGACAGGTACTCGACCACGCGCAACGAGATGCTCGACCAGCTGGCGTACATGCTGGGCGGGCGCGCGGCCGAGGAGCTCGTCTTCCACGACCCGACCACCGGTGCGGCCAACGACATCGAGAAGGCCACGACCACGGCCCGCGCGATGGTCACGCAGTACGGCATGACCGAGCGGCTCGGCGCGATCAAGTTCGGTGGCGACAACACCGAGCCGTTCCTGGGCCGTGAGATGGGTCACCAGCGCGACTACTCGGAAGAGGTTGCCGCGCTCGTCGACGAAGAGGTCAAGAAGCTCATCGAGACGGCGCACAACGAGGCCTGGGAGATCCTCGTCGAGAACCGCGACGTTCTCGACAACCTGGTCCTCCAGCTGCTGGAGAAGGAGACCCTCGGCAAGGAGCAGATCGCCGAGATCTTCGCGCCTCTCGTGCGGCGCCCGGCCCGCCCCGCGTGGACCGGCTCCTCGAGGCGTACGCCGTCCACGCGGCCGCCGGTGCTCTCGCCGAAGGAGCTGGCGCTGACCAACGGCGCCGCCGGCTCCAATGGCGCCAACGGCGCGGTGCCGACGGATGCCGCTCCCGCTGTGGAAGCGGTCCCGGAGGAGCGTCCGGAAGCCTGACCCGGCCGGCGCTCCGGTCACACGGGGCCCGGAATGAATGCCGCGCCCCCCAGGTTTTAGCCTGGGGGGCGCGGCATTCTCGTATGCACGCACTGAAAGCACAGGAACGAGGCACAGATGACCGACCCGGTGACGCTGGACGGCGAAGGCACAATCGGCGAGTTCGACGAGAAGCGGGCCGAGAACGCCGTACGCGAGCTCCTCATCGCGGTCGGGGAGGACCCGGACCGCGAGGGTCTGCGCGAGACGCCGGGCCGTGTGGCGCGCGCGTACAGGGAGCTCCTGGCCGGGCTGCGGCAGGAGCCCGAAGACGTCCTGACGACGACATTCGATCTGGGGCACGACGAGATGGTCCTGGTGAAGGACATCGAAATCGTGTCTCTGTGCGAGCACCATCTGCTGCCGTTCCATGGAGTTGCCCACGTCGGCTACATCCCGGCCGACACGGGCAAGATCACGGGCCTGTCGAAGCTGGCCCGCCTCGTCGATGTGTTTGCCCGTCGGCCGCAGGTGCAGGAACGACTCACCACGCAGATCGCGGACTCGCTGATGCGCATCCTCGAGGCGCGCGGCGCGATCGTGGTCATCGAGGCGGAGCACATGTGCATGTCGGTCCGGGGCATCCGCAAGCCCGGCGCCAAGACGACCACGTCGGCGGTGCGCGGCCAGCTGCGTGACGCCACCACGCGCGCCGAGGCGATGAGCCTGATACTGGCGCGATAGCTGGAGCGTCAGTGGTGCCCGATACCGTCCTGGATCAGTGAGTTGAGCGCTGATCCAGGCGGATCGCGACGGGGAGCGGGCTTCCGGGCAGGCAGAGGGTGAACGTGGCCGGCGGGCGCGAACCGGCCCCCAGGGCCGGTCGCGCGCCGCTCACGACGCCGCTGCCGTGTCTTTGTCGTCGTCCTCGGGGAGTTTGCAGACCCGCTCCAGGAAGAACGCGGCCGCGATCACTGCGATGCCCGCGACCACCGAGAAGCCCGCGTAGATCGCCTGGTCCCGGCGCGCCGGGATGTCCAGGGAGCTCAGCAGGAACACGCCCGTCCCGCCGTACAGCCCGCAGACCAGCGCCGCCACGAGAGCGCTCGCCTGGCCGAAGACCACAGCGCGCGCCGCCATCAGCGGCTCCACGCCCTTCGCACCGGGGCGCCGCTCGCGCTGTGCCTTCAGGCGGGCGCGGAGCGAGAGCGCGGTCGCGGTGAGGATCACCGCGATCACCGCCAGCACGATCGGCGCGGCCAGCGGCACGCTCGGCAGTGTGCCGAACGATTCCCAGAGCCGTGCGCCGCCCCAGCTCAGTACTCCCGCCACGATGAAGAGACCGGCCAGTACTCCGAGCCGCAGTTGCTTCACCCAGCGCCCCGCATTCTGTGTGTCGTGTGTCGTGTGCCATAAGGGCCCGAAGAGCCTAACGACTAGTCGGGCAGACGGAGTTCCAGATCGGCCCGGGGAAGCACACCGTCCTGGCCGACGCCGGCCAGCAGTTCGACGACCGGGCCGCGGCCCGGCAGCTGTGCCTCCGGCTCCACGTCGTGCCACGGGGCGAGTACAAAGGCGCGCTGATGTGCCCGCGGATGGGGAAGGGTGAGCAGCGGGTCGTCCGAGACGACATCCGCGTACGCCACGATGTCGACGTCGATCGTGCGCGGACCCCAGCGCTCCTCCCGGACCCGCTCGAAGGCTTCTTCGATGGCCTGTCCGCGCTCCAGCAGGGAGGACGGGGGCAGTGTGGTCTTGATCACGACCACCGCGTTGAAGTACGAGGGCTGGCTGCCGGGCGCGACGCCCCACGGCTCCGTCTCGTACACCGGAGAGACCGCCTTGACCCGGAGGCCCGGTGTGTCCTCGAGTGCGTCGATCGCACCCTGGAGCGTCTCGAGGCGGTTGCCCAGGTTGGAGCCGAGAGAGATCACGGCCCGTTTCGGATTGGACAGCGTGACATCGGCCGCGTCGACCTGTTCCACCACGGAGGCGGGCACCGGCTGCACGGTCGGGTCGCTCTGCGTCCAGTCCGAGGGGAACGACGAAGAAACGGTCATACTCGGCTCCGGGTGATCGTGATGGTCACGTCGTCAAAGGGCACGGTGATCGGGGCGTCCGGCTTGTGCACGACCACCTCGACCTCTTCCACGCCGTCGTGCTTGAGGCACTGCTGGGCGATCCGCTCGGCCAGGGTCTCGATGAGGTCGACGGGCTCGCCCTCGACGACGGCGACGACCTCCTCCGCCACAATGCCGTAGTGCACGGTCTTCGCCAGGTCGTCGCTGGCCGCGGCGGGGCGGGTGTCCAGGCCCAGCACCAGGTCCACGATGAACGTCTGCCCCTCCTCGCGCTCCCGGGGGAAGACGCCATGGTGCCCGCGGGCCTTGAGGCCGCGCAGCGCGACACGATCCACGCGAATCACTCCTGCTGTCGTTGGTTGCGGGCACACGACCACGTGCGGGTGGCTCGGTGTCCCCATTCGAATCTACCTGCGGGCACCGACAGTGCTAGCCCACGGGGGTTGTGGAAAGGCATGCCGCGAGGCTGGTAGCCGCCCTACCCGGGACCCGGATTTCCAATCCCCAAGAGCCCGCTCACCTACTCAAGACGGGGTCTCGTCGTCCTCTTCGTCGTCGCTTTCCGTCAGGACGGGTGAACCGTGATGTGACCAGATCTTCCATCCGTCCGATGTGCGGCGAAACACATTGGTGGCCACGACGAGTTGCCCGACGAGCGGTCCGAGCGCGCCGCTCTCCTCGGCCGGGCCTCCGCTGAGGATGTTCTCGGTGCAGGTCACCAGCGCGGTGTCGCCGGCCAGGCTCACCGTCACATCGGTGAGGAAGAACTGGATGTACTCGGTGTTCGCCATGATCAGCGCGTACGAACGGAGCACCTCGCCGCGGCCCGAGAGCACCGGCCAGCCGGGGTGGATGCAGGAGATGTCGTCCTCGAGCCAGAGACCGGAGAGCTCCTCGAAGTCTCCGCGCTCCATCGTCTCGTAGAACGTGGTGTTGGCCTCTTCGACCAGCTCTACGTCGGTACGGCTCACCGGGCGGCCTCGACAGCCCGCGCGACGCGGACGGCGTCGGCCGTCGCACGCACTTCATGGACCCGTACCGCCCACGCGCCCTCGTGCGCCGCGATCGCGGAGACCGCGGCCGTGGCGGCGTCGCGCTCCCGGGCCGGCGGCGGTGCGCCCTCCCTCGCCAGTACGTGGCCGAGGAACCGTTTGCGGGAGGCGGCGACCAGTACGGGGCGGCCCAGGGCGCGCAGTTCGCGGAGGTGGGCGACGAGGGCGAGGTCGTGCTCGGCCTGCTTGGCGAAGCCGAGGCCGGGGTCGATGACGAGGCGTTCGGGCGGGATGCCGCCGGCGATGACGGCGTCCATACGCTCGCGCAGTTCGGCGACGACCTCGGTGACCACGTCCGCGTACACGGCGCGGTTGTTCATGTCCTGGCTGAAGCCGCGCCAGTGCATGACCACGAAGGGGACTCCGGCCGCGGCGACCGCCGGGACCATACGGGGGTCGGCGAGGCCGCCGCTCACGTCGTTGACGAGCACCGCGCCGGCCGCGACGGCCTGCTCGGCGACGGTGGCGCGCATGGTGTCCACGGAGACGGTGACGCCTTCGGCCGACAGGCCGCGTACGACGGGCAGGACCCGCCGCAGCTCCTCGTCCTCGTCCACCCGGCTGGCACCCGGCCTGGTGGATTCGCCGCCGACGTCGACGAGGTCGGCGCCCTCGGTGACGAGATCGAGGCCGCGCTTGACCGCGGCGGTGGTGTTGAACCAGCGGCCGCCGTCGGAGAAGGAATCGGGCGTCACATTGACGACTCCCATGACCGCACAGCGATCCCACTCCGGCAGGCCGTCTGCCCTGCCCCGTTCACGCAACGTACTCATACGCCCAGCCTAGGCCCGCCGGGCGGGGCGGAAGTCACGCCGGTGGGCCGGGGCGAGGTCGGCCGCATCCGCCGGCCCCTGGCTGTGGGGTACGGGATACGCCCACAGCCAACGGCTCGGGTCTCACGCCGCGCGGACCTCGTGTTCTGCCTTGTGGATGGTGGTGTGCGCGCAGGGGCGCGGCTGGCGGGCCGGGCGGTGGCGCGGGAAGAGGCGGGGGAGCGCGACGTTCACGAAGCCCTCCGCCTGCATCGCGGCGAAACCTATCCGGGGCAGGTCACGCGTGTTGCGGAAGACCACGAAGCGCGGCTCCCAGCGTGGCTGGAACTTCGCGTTGAACTTGTACAGCGACTCGATCTGGAACCAGCGGGACAGGAAGACCAGCAGGCCGCGCCACATCCGCAGCACCGGGCCCGCGCCGATCTTCTCGCCACGGGCGAGCGCCGAGCGGAACATCGCGAAGTTGAGTGAGACCCGCTCGATCTTCAGCTCGGGAGACGCCTGCAGCGCTGCGACGATCAGCAGTTCGTTCATGCCGGGGTCGGCGGAGCGGTCGCGGCGCATCAGCTCGAGGGACATACCGTCCGCGCCCCACGGAACGAAGTGGATGATCGCCTTCAGGTCGCCGTACGGAGAGTCGGCGTCTTCCTTGTGCGCGGTGGCGATCACGGCGTCGCCGTCGGCCGGGTCGCCTATCCGGCCCAGCGCCATCGAGAAGCCGCGCTCGGTGTCGGTGCCGCGCCAGGCCGCCGCGGCCTGCCGGATCTGCTCGAGCTCCTGGTCGGAGAGGTCACGAGCGCGCCGTACCCGGGTTTCGTAGCCATTGCGCTCGATGCGCTTCACCATCTGACGCACGTTTCGCATCGCGCGTCCGGTGAGGGAGAAATCCGCGACATCCACCACCGCCTCGTCACCCAGCTCCAGCGCGTCCAGACCGGTCTCCCGGGTCCAGACCTCGCCGCCCGTCTCCGAGCAGCCCATCACCGCCGGGGTCCAGGAGTGCGCCTTGGCCTCGTCCATGAAGCGCTCGATGGCGCCGGGCCAGGCCTCGACGTCGCCGATCGGGTCGCCGCTGGCGAGCATCACTCCGGAGACCACGCGGTAGGTGACGGCGGCCTTGCCGCTCGGGGAGAAGACGACGGCCTTGTCGCGGCGGAGCGCGAAGTGGCCCAGTGAGTCCCGGCCACCGTGCCTGGTGAGCAGGTCACGCAGTCGGTTCTCGTCGTCCTCGGTGAGGCGTGCGGCCGGGTGCTCCGGGCGGAAGGCGAGATAGATGGTGGTGACGGCGGTCAGCAGACCGAGCGCGCCGAGGGAGTAGCCGACCGTCCAGGACACCCCGTCGCCGTAGTCGACGGGACCCTCGAAGCCGAAGAGTCCGTACAGGACGTGCTCGAGGCGGTCGGTGAGGCTGGGGCTGCCGACCTCGTTGTGGGGGTGCACGCTGACGATGACCAGCCCGAGGCCCAGCGAACCGGCGCCCATGAGGATGAAGTTGGCGAGCGCCTTCCAGCGGCTGCGCGGGTCGGGCAGCGCGGCGAATTCGCCCCGGTGGCGCAGCAGCAGCGTCAGCAGCACCAGCGAGACCAGCGCGCCGATCACCGAGTGGCGGTAGACGAACTGCCCCACGGCCCCGGCGGGCAGCAGAATCACGGCGGCCCGCCAGGCGCGGCGCTTGTGGCGCTTGAGCCCGTGGGCGAGCAGCAGCAGCAGTACGCCGGCGCAGAGTGAGAGCGCCGCGGCGAACGGGCCGGTGGACCCCGGCAGCACCTCCGCGAGTGTGTGCATCCGACTGTGCCGGAAACGGGGAAAGACCCCGGCGGCAACGTCGATCAGGCCGACGAGCGTGCAGGCCGTGCCGACCAGCGCAGGGACCGCCTCCGGTCGGGGGCCGCGCAACACGCGACGTACCCGATCCGGAACCAATCCTGATTTGTCCCCATCTACCGTTGCAGACATCGCTTCCCGTGATTCCGCGAGAGATCCTGTGTCCGTGAGCCTCATGTGAGTGGCTGCGGACGATTTGCTCTCTCTAGGACGGGACATCCGGGGGGCGGGTTCACTCATTCACAGGAAATTCTCAAGGAAGAAAGCTCACGCGACTCATGGGTCTGACCAGTAACAAAGTCCTGGCCTTGGCGATCATCGTGGCCGTGCTGCTGTTTGCGACCACCGTCTGGCTCTGGCCGCGGCTCTCGCGCCGCAGCTGGCGTGCCGTGACGGGCAGGGTCGGGCTGCTGCTGGCGACCCAGCTCGCGCTCTTCAGCGCCGTCGGCCTCGCGGCCAACAACTCCTTCCTCTTCTACGGCTCTTGGTCCGACCTCTTCGGTCAGGAACAGGACATGGGCGTGGTGGTGGACCACTCGGCCGACGGCAAGCGCATCAAGGTTGTCGGCACGCAGAAGCTGGATGTTCCGGGCGGCTCGCGGCCCGCGACGGGCGGTCAGATACAAAAGGTCGTCGTGGTGGGCGAAAAGTCGAAGATCGACAGCCCCGCGTACGTCTATCTGCCGCCGGAGTATTTCCAGGCGAAATACGAGAAGAGCACATTTCCGGCATCTGTCGTGCTGACCGGATACCCGGGAACCGCGGAGAACCTGCTCAAGGGCCTGAAGTACCCGAGGACGGCCTTCATGCAGGCCAGAGAAGGCAAGATGCAGCCGATGATCCTGGTGATGCTGCGGCCGACCGTCGCGCCGCCGCGGGACACCGAGTGCGTGGACGTACCGGACGGGCCGCAGACGGAGACCTTCTTCGCCAAGGATCTGCCGAAGGCGATCTCGGAGACGTACCGGGTCGGGACCAAGCCGCGGAACTGGGGCTTCATCGGGAATTCCACCGGTGGTTACTGCGCGCTGAAGATCGCGATGCACCACCCGGAGCAGTTCGGGGCGAGCGCGGGCCTCTCCGCGTACTACAAGGCCGCCGACGACCCGACGACCGGTGATCTCTTCCACGGCAGGAAGAAGGAGAAGAGCCGGGCCAATCTGCTGTGGAGCCTGGACCACCTGCCGCAGGGGAAGTCGTCCTTCCTGGTCACGACCTCGAAGGCGGGCGAGGCGAACCTCAAGGCGACGCTGGCCTTCATCAAGAAGGTGAAGTCGCCCGCGCGCGTCTCGTCGATCACGCTCGACAGCGGCGGGCACAACTTCAACACCTGGCGGCGCGAGATTCCGCCGGCGCTGACCTGGATCAGCGGCAGGCTCAGTGCTTCGTAGGCCTGAGCGCTTCGCAGAGCTGAGAGCTGCCAGGTCTCAGCGCCGCGCAAGGCCCGGAGCGTCGTCGGTCTCAGCGCCGCACAAGGCTCAGAGCGTCGTTGGCCTTAGGGCTTCGCAAGGCCCGGAGCGTCGTCGGTCTCAGGTCGTCTTCACCGTTTCGATCGTCTCCAGCGCGACTTCGGTGCGCGGGATGTCCTGCGCGTCCGCGTCGATGGAGCGGCGCAGGGCCTCGTGCAGCCGTGCCGGCGTGAGGACGCCGAGGAAGCGCCCGGTCTCCTCCTCGTCGATGACCGCGATCCAGCCCGCGTCGTGCTGGAGCATGGTGGAGAACGCCTGCTTGAGCGAGGCGCCGACCGGCAGCCACGCCTCCATCCGGCGGGCGTGTTCGCGTACGGATCCCGTCGCGCCGGTCCGCTCGGCCGAGATCCAGCCGTGCAGATTGTCCTCGGCGTCCAGGACGACGGCCCAGCGGGAGCCGAGCTTGTGGGGCAGCGGGTCGTCGAGATGGACGACCGGCGGCTGCTCCAGATCACCCTTCTCGATAGGGGTCACCGAGAGGCGCTTGAGGCCGCGGTCGGCGCCGACGAAGTCCGCGACGTACGGGGTGGCGGGGGTGCCGAGCACGGCCGCCGGTGCGTCGAACTGCTCGATCCGCCCCTGGCCGTAGACGGCGATACGGTCGCCGAGGCGGACGGCCTCCTCGATGTCGTGGGTGACGAAGAGCACGGTCTTGCGGACCTGGGACTGAAGTCTCAGGAACTCGTTCTGCAGATGCTCGCGCACCACCGGGTCCACCGCGCCGAACGGCTCGTCCATCAGCAGCACGGGCGGGTCGGCCGCCAGCGCCCGGGCCACACCGACGCGCTGGCGCTGACCGCCGGAGAGCTGCTCGGGGTAGCGGTCGCCGTAGACGGACGGGTCGAGGCCGACCAGGTCGAGGAGTTCGGCGGCGCGCTCACGGCCCTTGCCGCGCTTCCAGCCGAGGAGATGGGGGACGGTCGCGGTGTTCTCCAGGACCGTTTTGTGCGGGAAAAGACCGACCTGCTGGATCACATAGCCGATACGGCGCCGCAGTTGGACCGGATCGATGGCGGATATGTCGTTCCCGTCCAGGAATATCCGGCCGCTGCTCGGCTCGATAAGGCGATTGACCATCTTCATGGTCGTGGTCTTGCCGCAGCCGGACGGTCCGACGAGCGTGACCAGTTCGCCCTCGGCGACCTCGAACGACAGGTCGTCGACCGCCGTCGTTCCGTCCGGGTACCGCTTGGTGACCTGCTCGAAACGGATCATGGTTCCCCATTGTGACGGGTGTTGTGTGAAAGCCATATTGCTGCAATGTGGCGGCCCTCGGCGATTGTCAGTGGTCAGGGATAGGGTCGCCAGACATACGTTCGGCACCGCCGGGGAGGTGGGGGGCATGAGTACGCAGCAGGCTGCGCAGAGCTGTCTGGCGGCCAATGACTGGATCTGCGGGGAGTACCTCCGCACCCGCAGCCAGGAATTGACCGATGCCACGATTCAGCATGTCTGGATCACCGTGGTGTCGGTTCTGATCGGTCTTGCCGTCGCATTTCCGCTGGCGCTGCTCGCCCGCTCCGCACCGCGGTTCGCGGGCCCGGTCCTCGGACTCACGACGCTGCTCTACACCATCCCGTCGCTGGCTATGTTCTCTCTGCTGCTGCCGGTCTTCGGACTCTCGGCGGCGCTGGTGGTGACCGGCCTGGTGCTGTACTCGCTCACCATCCTCGTACGGAACATCATGGCCGGACTCGACGCGGTGCCCGACGAGGCGCGGGAGGCCGCGCGCGGGATGGGGTACGGATCGGGCCGGCTGCTCTGGGAGGTCGAACTTCCCCTCGCGTTGCCCGCGTTGATGGCGGGACTGCGCATCGCGACCGTCTCGACGGTCGCGCTGACGACGGTCGGCGCGCTGGTCGGCAAGGGCGGTCTCGGCAATCTCATAGACGACGGAGTGCAGACCACCTTCAAGGCGCAGGTGCTGACCGCGTCCGTGCTCTGCGTGCTGCTGGCGGCGGTAGCCGATGTGCTGCTGCTCGGCGCGCAGCGGCTGCTGACGCCCTGGACCCGCATACGCCCGGCGAACCGAATACGCACGGCGAAGGGCACGAACTGATGGGGGTAGTGGCCGACGCGTGGACCTGGCTCACCACCGGCTCCAACTGGTCGGGGGAGAGCGGCGCCTGGCACCGCCTGGGCGAGCATGTGTACGTCAGCGGGGTGGCTCTCGTACTGGCCTGCGCGATCGCCCTGCCCGTCGCGCTGTGGCTGGGGCACCTCGGCAAGGGAGGCGCACTCGCGGTCAACATCTCCAACGCCGGCCGGGCGATCCCGGTCTTCGCGGTCCTCGCCCTCTTCATGCTCACACCGCTGCGCAGCGCCGGCTATCTGCCGACGATCATCGCCCTGGTGCTCTTCGCCGTGCCTCCGCTGCTGACCAACGCCTATGTCGGTATGCGGGAAGTCGACCGGGCGGTGGTGGAGGCAGCTCGCGGGATGGGGATGTCCGGCGGCCAGCTCTTCCTGCGGGTCGAGCTTCCCCTCGCCTACCCGCTGCTCATGACCGGGCTGAGGTCGGCCGCGGTCCAGGTGGTGGCCACGGCCACCATCGCCTCGATGGTGGGCCAGGGCGGCCTGGGCCGGATCATCACCGCCGGCTTCAACACGTACAACACCCCGCAGGTCGTGGCGGGCGCGCTCCTGGCGGCGCTTCTCGCGCTGCTGGTGGAAGGCGTGCTGGTGGCGGCCGACCGGCTGCTGAACCCCTTGCGTAAGACCGCGTCGTCCGTGTGACGACGCTCAACCCTTTGCTGTGGACGGAGAACCTGATGATCAAGACCTCGCGTATCGCGGGCGCGGTACTCGGCGTGGTGGCCCTGACGGGTTCTCTCGCCGCATGCGGTGGCGACAGCCTGGAGAAGGGCAAGGGCGGCTCCGAATCGGCAGGTGGGGCGGGCGGGAAGGGCACGCTCGTCGTCGGCGCTGCGTCCTTCACCGAGTCCAAGGTGCTCGCCGAGCTGTATGCGCAGATCCTGGCCGACGCCGGCTACAAGACGTCCGTCACCACGGTGAAGAACCGTGAGCTGTACGAGCCCTCGCTGGAGAAGGGCGAGATCGACGTCGTCCCGGAATACGCCGCGACGGCCGCCGAATTCCTCAACGCGAAGGTGAACGGGCCGAAGGCGCCCGACGAGAAGCCGGTGGCATCCAGCGATGTCACCGCCACCGTGGCGGCGCTCACGAAGCTCGCCGGGCCGCGCGGACTGAAGGTGCTTCCCGCCGGTGCGGCCGTCGACCAGAACGCCTTCGCGGTGAGCAAGGAATTCGCCGGGAAGAACAAGCTCAAGACGCTTTCCGATCTTGGGAAGTCGAAGCTGAAGGTGAAGATCGCGGCAGGCGACGAGTGCGAGGTGCGGCCGTTCTGCGCACCGGGTCTGAAGAAGACGTACGGCATCGGCGTCTCGGGTATCGACCCCAAGGGAGTGGGCACCCCGCAGTCGAAGCAGGCGGTCAAGGACGGTGACGACCAGCTTGTGCTGACCACCACCACGGACGCGGTGCTCGACGGCCTGGTCTTCCTGGAGGACGACAAGAAGCTCCAGAACGCCGACAACGTCCTTCCGGTGGTCAATGCCAAGGACGCGGGCGCCAAGGAGATAGCCGACGCGCTCGACAAGCTCACCAAGGCGCTGACGACCGAGGATCTTGCCGAGTTGAACCGCAAGGTGGACGCCGAGCGCGCGAAGCCCGAGGACGCGGCGAAGGCCTATCTGGAGTCCAAGGGCCTGCTCAAGAAGTAGAGAAGGGTCGGCCCGGCGTTCTTCATCCAGAGATTTGCCGGGCCGACACCCCATTCGGCGACTGCGCACGGTAAATTTCGGGCCATGCCACGTGGACGCCACCGCCATTCCCCGCCCCTGCACAGGATGCTGCCGCCTTCGGCGGTAGCCGGAGCGTCGGTTTTGTGTGCCGCCGGCGCGTGGTTTCTGGCGGAGCCGATCATGCTCCGCTCCCTGGTCGGAGCCGCCGCAGCGGCGGCTGTCACCGGCGCGGTCCTCATGCGGAGTTGGGACCGGAACGCCGGCCGCCGTGTCGCGGAACTCACGCGCGCCCGCGCGAGCGACGAGTGGAAGACCGAGGAGCGCATAGCCGAACTCGAGACGGATATCGAGGAATCGCGCGAGCTGCGTACCAAGCTCGACGCGAGGCTGCGCGCCAAGCGGGTCGAGCTCGCCGCGCTGCGCAACGAACACGCCGCGCTGCTGCGCCGGTACGCGACGGCGGAGACCGAGCGGGCCAGCGCGCTCGAGGGCCGCAGGCAGCTCGCGCTCGAAGCGGCCGGACCGATCAGGGCGCTGCCCCCGGCCGGGTCCACGCCCACCCTGTCCACGTTCCTCCGCGCTTCCAAGGCGCTGGACAACCTGTCGCGCAACGCCGCCGCGCAGGAGGCGAAGCGCACCGTCGAAGAAGCCCGTCAACGCGATCGGGCCGAGCGGGCCCGGGAGGCGGACGAACCGCAGGGGAAGCACGCGGCGGCCGCCGGGGGAGAGCAGCACACCCGCCCGACGTCCGCCGTCCCCGCCCGTCGTCGCGTCCCCGCCGCCGCAGCGATCGTTCCGTACGGTCCCAAGCGCCGCCCCGCACGCCCCGAGGGTGGCTTCGACTTCTTCGGCACGGCCGAGGGCGCGGGTGCGCAGAAGGCGATCGAGGCCGCGCAGAACGAGGACCTCGCCGATGTGGTGGGCGAGGAGGCCCTGGCCGCACAGGACACGACGGACGACCGCGCGGTCGGCAAGGTGATCGACCTGACGGCGCACGACGAGACGGAGCAGTTGGACGTCGTCGAGCTGCGCACCGCGATTTCCTGACCGATGACGTCGCGGGACGCTGCTTGCCGGCCTGTCGTCCCGTCCGCCGCTTGTCGATCAGCCGATTACTTGTCGATGTCGCCGACGACGAAGAACAGCGAGCCCAGGATCGCCACCATGTCGGCCACCAGCGTGCCCGGCAGCAGCTCGGTCAGCGCCTGGATGTTGTTGTACGACGCCGAGCGCAGCTTCAGCCGGTACGGCGTCTTCTCGCCCTTGGAGACCAGGTAGTAGCCGTTGATGCCGAGCGGGTTCTCGGTCCAGGCGTACGTATGGCCCTCGGGTGCCTTGAGGACCTTCGGCAGGCGCTGGTTGATCGGGCCCGGGGGCAGCTCGGCGATCCGGTCCAGGCACGCCTGCGCCAGGTCCAGCGCGTTGTGCGTCTGGTCGAGGAGAACCTCGAAGCGGGCCAGACAGTCGCCCTCCGTGCGGGTCACGACCTTCAGCGCGTCCTGCAGCTCCCCGTACGCGAGATACGGCTCGTCGCGCCGGAGATCGAAGTCGACACCCGAGGCGCGGGCAATCGGGCCGCTCACTCCGTACGCGTGGACCGTCCCGGCCGTGAGCACACCCACGTCGCGGGTCCGGCCGCGGAAGATCTCGTTGCCGAGGACCAGCCGGTCGTAGATGTCCATCCGGGAGCGGAGGGCGGCGACGGCCTCGCGGGCGCGGCCGAGCCAGCCCGCCGGAAGGTCCTCCTTGAGCCCGCCGACCCTGTTGAACATGTAGTGCATCCGGCCGCCGGAGACCTCCTCCATCACGTGCTGGAGATCCTCGCGCTCGCGGAACGCGTGGAAGATCGGTGTGATGCCGCCCAGTTCGAGCGGGTACGACCCGAGGAACATGAGGTGGTTGAGGACCCGGTTGAGCTCGGCGAGGAGCGTACGGGTCCAGACCGCGCGCTCCGGGACCTCCATACCGAGCATCCGCTCGACGGCCATGACGACGCCGAGCTCGTTGGAGAACGCGGAGAGCCAGTCGTGGCGGTTGGCCAGCATCACGATCTGCCGGTAGTCGCGCGCCTCGAAGAGCTTCTCGGCGCCGCGGTGCATATAGCCGATGACCGGCTCGGCGTGCCGGATGCGCTCCCCGTCCAGTACGAGCCGGAGGCGGAGCACGCCGTGTGTGGAGGGATGCTGGGGGCCGATGTTGAGCACCATGTCGGTGCTCTCCGCCGCGCCGCCGATGCCGACCGTCGTCTCCGTCATGGCGACAGTATCCCCCGTACGTGTCACACCTGGGGCGCCGACCCAGACCCCGCTCCCCGGACGCCGGACGAGCCGGGTTGTCGCTGCACCAGCCAGCCGAAGTCGCCGAGGCCGCCCCGCGCCGTCAGTTCGGCCGCCTCCCCGGCACCGGCGAGTGCGCGGACGTACGCCGCGGGGTCGGAGGTGGCCAGCGACAGCGGGGGGCGTTCGCCGGTGATGCCCAGGTCCCGCAGCTCCTCGCGCTGGGTGCGCAGCCGGGCGCCGGGCAGCGCGCACGCGTCCAGGGCCACATGCGCGGTGATGTCGCAGCTGCCGTCCGGGAAGGGACGTACCTCGCGGCCCGCCCGGAAACCGGTCAGGGTGCCGAACGGAGGCCGCGTCCCCAGGGCGTGTGCGTAGTCGACGGCGACCGCGAGGCCCGCCTCGAGCGTGCCCACCACCCGCGCCCATGCCTCGTCCCGCGGGCGGCCGATCTCCGCCCGCATCCCCGGCTCGGGCAGCGGCCACCAGCGGGCCAGCCACTCGGCGTCCGCTCCGGAGACCGGGGAGCCGAGCCGTTCGGTGCCGTCCGCGCGGACAAGGACATACCGCGCGACGCCGTCCGGGTCGGCCTCGGCGACATCCACCGGGACGTTGTCCAGCCATTCGTTGGCGAAGAGCAGCCCGCTCACACCGGCCGGGGGCTCGGAGGTCCATTCGATGCGGGGGTCCAGGCCTGCGGGACGGGCCGCACGCTCCACGGCGTACGCCCGTACCGGGAAACCGGACGGCAACGCGGCCAGCACCCCGGTGAGAAGCTCGCCGCGGCCCGCGCCGACGTCGACCAGTGCCACCTCGTCGAGTTCGAGAGACTCCGCCGTGGTGAGCAGCAGCCGGGCGACCGCCGAGGCGAACAGTGGTGACGCGTGCACCGACGTACGGAAGTGTCCGGCCGGTCCCTCGGGCCGCAGATAGAAGCCGCCGGGCCCGTACAGTGCGGCCTCCGTCGCTTCCCGCCATCCCCGCCACTGACACGTCTCATCCGTCACGCGCACAAGTCTCCACCTTGCGGAGTACGCTTCCGCCGACCGGATCGCCCCTCCGGTTGACACTTGCACCTATCTCCTTTCCCTACGCTGGGTTACGTGCAGCGCCTCTACGACTTCATCCGCAGACACCCGACGGGCGTCGACAGCTTCTGGGCTGTCATGCTCTTCGGGTTCTCCATGCTGTGGGTGATACAGGTACCCGTCGGTATCGAGCCCCGTATCGCCGCGGCTCTGATCGTTCTGCTGCTGAGTCTGGTCGTGGCGCTGCGCCGCCGGATGCCGGAGCAGATGCTCGTACTCGCCGCGGCGCTGGGAGTCGCCCAGCTCGCGCTGGACGTCGAGGTCAACCCGGCCGACTTCGCGATGCTGGTGATCATCTACACCGTCACCGCGCACGACGGGGCGCGCTGGGCCTCCCGGCTGGCGCTCGTCGGCGGGCTGTCCGCGGCCACGCTGGCGCAGCTGCGCTGGCCGGTGGAGAACACCGGCGCCGGCGGCAAGATCTTCTTCACCATCGTCATGAGTGTGCCGTTCGCCCTGGCCTGGGTGCTCGGCGATTCGATACGCACCCGGCGGGCGTACTTCGCGCAGCTCGAGGAGCGGGCCACCCGGCTGGAGCGGGAGCGCGAGGCGCAGGCGAAGGTCGCGGTCGCGGCCGAACGCGCGCGGATCGCCCGCGAGCTGCATGACGTCGTCGCGCACAACGTCTCGGTGATGGTGGTGCAGGCCGACGGTGCCGCGTATGTCCTGGACGCCGCCCCCGACCAGGCCAAGCAGGCACTGGAGACCATCTCGAGCACCGGCCGCCAGGCGCTCGCGGAGATGCGCAGGCTGCTCGGCGTACTGCGTACCGGAGATGCCCCGGAGAGCGGGGAGTATGTCCCGCAGCCCGATGTCCAGCAGATCGAGGACCTGGTCGAGCAGGTGCGTGTCGCGGGCCTGACCGTGGACTTCAAGATCGAGGGAACGTCGCGGCCGCTGCCGAGCGGCGTCGAGCTCACCGCCTACCGCATCGTCCAGGAGGCGCTGACCAACACCCGCAAGCACGGCGGCCCCGAGGCCGGCGCCAGCGTGCGGCTCGTCTACTTCGACGACGGCCTCGGACTGCTGGTGGAGGACGACGGCCGCGGTTCGTCGCACGAGCTGTACGAGGACGGCGGCGCCGACGGCCGCGGCCACGGGCTCATCGGCATGCGGGAGCGCGTCGGTATGGTCGGCGGCACGCTCGACGCGGGGCCGCGGCCCGGCGGCGGCTTCCGGATCAGCGCCCTGCTCCCCCTCAAGCCCGCCCACTAGCGATCCCACCGGATCCCACCAGAGACCGAGGCCTCACTGACATGTCCATCCGCGTGATGCTCGTCGACGATCAGGTGCTGCTCCGGACCGGGTTCCGGATGGTGCTCGCCGCCCAGCCGGACATGGAGGTCGTCGCGGAGGCGGGCGACGGGGCGGAGGCGATCGACAACCTCCGCTCCACCGCCGTGGACGTGGTGCTGATGGATGTACGCATGCCGAGGCTGGACGGCGTGGAGGCGACGCGGCGGATCTGCGCCGAGCCGGACGCCCCGAAGGTGCTGATACTGACGACCTTCGACCTGGACGAGTACGCGTTCTCCGGGCTGAAGGCAGGCGCCAGCGGCTTCATGCTCAAGGATGTACCGCCCGCCGAGCTGCTCGGCGCGATCCGGTCGGTGCACAGCGGCGACGCGGTTGTCGCGCCGTCCACGACGCGTCGGCTGCTGGACCGCTTCTCCCCGATGCTGCCGAGCAGCTCCCCCGAGCCGCAGCGCAAGGAGCTTCAGCGGCTCACCGGGCGGGAGCGCGAGGTGATGCTCCTGGTCGCGCAGGGCCTGTCGAACGGCGAGATCGCCGCGCGCCTCGTCCTCTCCGAGGCCACGGTCAAGACCCATGTGGGCCGCATCCTCACCAAGCTGGGCCTGCGGGACCGGGTGCAGGTGGTGGTGCTCGCGTACGAGACCGGGCTGGTGCGTGCGGGCGGCGGGGCGAGCTCTTCCTGACGACGCGGGGCATGACGCCCGTCCGCGCGGAGTGGCTCCTAACGCAGCACCGTTTCCAGGAAGTCGCTGCCGAGCCGGGCGACGGCGGAGACGTCCAGCTGGTGCAGGACGTACCGGCCGCGCCGCCGCGTGGAGATCAGCCCGGCCTTCTTCAGCACGGCCAGATGGCGCGAGACCTCGGGCGCGGTGATCGCGTACTCGTCCGCCAGTTCGCCGGTCGTGTACGGGGCGCGGGCGAGGTTGCGGCACAGCCGCATGCGCATGGGGTGCGCCAGCGCTTCCATCCGCAGCTTCAACAGCTCCACGGGGGCGGGGCCCGGGAGTTCGGGCGAGCCGACGGGGTAGTGGATCACCGGCCGCCAGCCGGGCGCGTGCAGCACCATGAGATGCGGCCAGCCGAAGCTGGACGGTATGAGGGAGAGTCCGGCGCCGACGGCGGGGTCGACGGCGGTCGTCCGCCCGTCCGCGAGTTTGTCGGCGCTGATACGTGTCCGGTCCTCGTCCACCGCGAGCGCGGGGGAGACGGCGTGCAGCGCCTCGGCGAGGCCCTTGCGGCGCAGCAGCTCGGTCTTGTGGCGGGCGTCGGCGGCGAGCTGGGGGCGGACGCGTCGCCAGGTGTCGGCGAAGAAGGACTGGTCGCAGTCTTCGAAGAGGCGCCGTACCCAGGTGCGTACGGAGGCGGGGTCGTCCAGCAGCCGACGGGTGAAGTCGAGCTGCTTGGGGCCGCGGGTTGCGGCGAGTTCGAGTGCGCGCTCGCGACGGGCGGGGTCGGTGAGGGCGGACGGGCTGGGGGTCCCGTACGTACTGGCGCAGGTGAACTCCAGGGCCGCGGCGACGAAGCGCTCGTCGTCGAGCCGGTCGAGCATGTCCAGCTCCTCGGCGAAGCAGGCGCCGGCCGGGCCGCAGGCTGTGCTGAGGGCCGCGGGCAGCCCGGCGAACGGCATGAAGACGTCCGAGAAGGTGGACCGCCAGAGGAAGTCGGCCTCGTGCAGCCGGTCCGCAAGATCCGGCTTGAGCCCGGCGGCGGTCGCGGTGGCCCAGCCGTGCAGCCCTGGATGGTGCCCGGGTTCGGCGAGCGCGTGCAGCGCCACACCCAGCTCGGCGAGGGGGGAAATCTCGAAGACGATGCGCTCGGGGGGCAGCCCCGCGATCTCTATGGACACGCTCACGCCTCCATGGTGCGGGTGCGCGGGGCGCCTCTCGCGCCATTTGACGGGGCTTGTCAATCGACGCGACGGGATGCGCGGGGCGGGCGCAGCGTACATGCATGAACGCCATGCATCAGTACATGATCGACACTTACCGCGCGGCGCAGCGGGGCGAGCAGGCTCCGCCGCAGCCGGGCCTGAACGACTGGCAGATGGTCCGGGAGTTCCGTGACCACCGCCGCTTTCACGCGGTGCCCGCCGGTCACCGCTCCCACGGCCGCGTCCGGGTGGCGCTGACCCGCCTGCTGCATCCGCGATCGGCGAACTGCGGCTGAGCCCCGGCCGAGCCCTGGCTGAGCCCCGGTCGAGGGGGCCCGGCCCGGACCCGGCCGAGGGCGTCCGGCTGAGCCCCGGCCGAAGGCGGCCGGCTACCCGACCCTCCGCAGGAACTCCGCCACCGCCGTTCTCACGTCCTCACCCGTCCACTCCAGCCCCTCCGCCGCCACCGTAATCTCCGTCACCGACACCCCGGGCGGGCAGCCCTCGGTGAACCACCTCCTGAAGAGCGTCACGCCCGTCTCCTCCGCCTGGCGCACCGCCGCCTCGTTCAGGGCGTCCGCCTCGTACCCGAGCCAGACCTGGAACTGGTGCGTGTGCGGCTCCTGAGGGTGGACCCGGAACCACGGGACGCCCGCCTTTGTGAGAGCCTCGCGCAGCGCCGCCGCGACCACCTTCGCGTGGGACACGTACGACGGGAGCCGAGGCAGCTCCCGCTCCAGGCCCAGCAGCGCGGACAGCGCCGCCGGGTACTGCTGGAAGACCTGGCCGCCGTACCGGTGCCGCCAGGTCCTGGCCTCGGCCACCAGGTCCTCCGGGCCCGCCAGCAACGCGCCGGAGAGCGCATCCAGGGACTTGTAGAAGGACACGTACACACTGTCCGCGAGGGACGCGATCTCATCCAGCGGGCGGCCGAAGTGCGGGGCGCACTCCCACAGGCGCGCGCCGTCGAAGTGCACCACTGCATCGCGTTCCCGCGCCGCTTCCACGACCTCGACCAGTTCGTCCCACGACGGCAGTACGAAACCCGCGTCCCGCAGCGGCAGTTCGAGCATCAGCGAGCCGAAGGGCTCGTCGAAGTCGCGTACCTCGGCTGCTGTCGGCAGCCGGGGCTCGTGCGTCGGGTGCACCGTCCGCAACCCGCTCAGCGCACCGAACGCGCCCCGCTCATGCCTCTCCGGATGCGCCGTCGGATGCAGCGCGACCGTCGGATTCCCGGTACGCCCCGCCCAGCACCGCAGCGCCACCTGCTGCGCCATCGTCCCGGTCGGAAAGAACGCCCCGGCCGGGAACCCGAGCAGCCGTGCCGCCCGCTCCTCCAGCTCCTCGACGACCCCGTTGCCGTATACATCCGTCCACTCGTCCAGGTCGTACACCTCGCCCGCGTCCGCCGCCAGCGCCGCGAGCCGGTCACCGACCCGGTAGTCCGCGGAGGCCCGCCACAGCACCCGGTCCGACGCCCGCCAGGCGGCGAGCCTGCGGTGCCGCTCGTCCTTCTCGATCTCCTCAGTCATGCACCGATCATCCACCGGCGGCCGATCGCCGCCCACAGCCTGTGGACAACTCGAAGGGCTCGGGAAACGCTGGCGTAGCATGACGTGAAATCGTCCGGTACCCCCCGCGGACTGGAACGGAAGGCCCCGCCGCGTGAATGCCACAGCACCACAGGAACCGCCCGACCCGCGGGACCGCCCCGCCCGGCTCACTGTCGGCGTCGTCGGAGCAGGCCGCGTCGGCCCGGCCCTCGCCGCATCGCTCCAGCTCGCCGGCCACCGCCCGGTCGCCGTCTCCGGAGTTTCCGACGCCTCCGTACGACGCGCTGCCGCACTGCTCCCCGACGTACCGCTGGTGACCCCCGCGGAGGTTCTCGCCCGCGCCGAGCTGGTGCTGCTGACCGTCCCGGACGACGCGCTGCCCGCGCTGGTCGACGGGCTGGTCGGGACCGGCGCCGTACGACCCGGACAGCTGCTTGTGCACACCTCCGGGCGGTACGGCGCGAAGGTGCTCGACCCCGCCACCAGGGCCGGCGCGCTGCCGCTGGCGCTGCACCCCGCGATGACGTTCACCGGGACCGGCGTCGACGTCCAGCGGCTGGCCGGCTGCTCCTTCGGAGTGACCGCCCCCGAGGAGCTGCGGCTGGCCGCCGAGGCACTCGTCATCGAGATGGGCGGCGAGCCCGAGTGGATCGAGGAGGAGGCCCGCCCGCTCTACCACGCGGCCCTCGCCCTCGGCGCGAACCACCTCGTCACCCTGGTCGCCCAGTCGATGGAGCTGTTGCGTACGGCAGGGGTCACCGCCCCGGACCGGATGCTCGGCCCGCTGCTCGGCGCCGCCCTCGACAACGCCCTGCGCTCCGGCGACGCCGCGCTCACCGGACCGGTCGCGCGCGGCGACGCGGGCACCGTCGCGGCGCATGTCGCGGAGCTGCGCAAGCACGCGCCCGCGACGGTCGCCGGGTACCTGGCGATGGCCCGTACCACCGCCGACCGGGCGCTCGCTCATGGTCTGCTCAAACCGGAGCTCGCCGAGGACCTGCTGGGCGTTCTCGCCGAGGGGGACACCCGATGAGCCGCGATTTCGAACTCGTGCCGACTCTGCGGGACTTGGACGACGTCCTCGGCCACCGCGCCGTCCCCGGCCGCACCGCCGTCGTCATGACCATGGGCGCCCTCCACGAGGGCCACGCCACTCTGATCCGCGCCGCCCGCGAGCACGTCGGCAGCGCGGGCTTCGTCGTCGTGACCGTCTTCGTCAACCCGCTCCAGTTCGGCGCGGGCGAGGACCTCGACCGTTACCCCCGTACTCTCGACGCCGACCTCAAGACGGCCGAACAGGCAGGCGCGGACATCGTGTTCGCGCCCTCGGCCGACGAGGTCTACCCAGGGGGCCAGCCACAGGTCCGCATCACCGCGGGCCCGATGGGCGAGCGGCTCGAAGGGGCCAGTCGCCCCGGTCACTTCGACGGCATGCTCACCGTCGTCGCCAAGCTCCTGCACCTCACCCGCCCCGATGCGGCCTTCTTCGGCCAGAAGGACGCGCAACAGCTCGCGCTGATCCGCCGGATGGTCCTCGATCTGAACTTCCCGGTCGAGATCGCCGGCGTACCGACCGTCCGTGAGGCCGACGGCCTCGCGCTCTCCAGCCGCAACCGCTACCTGTCGGCCGACGGGCGCCGTACCGCCCTCGCCCTGTCCAGGTCCCTCTTCGCGGCGCACGACCGCCTCGCCGCCGAACACGCCCTGCACGCGCGCGCCGAGGCCACCCCTGGCACCGTCGCCCGCGCCGCCGCGCTCTCCGCGATAGGTGAGGCCCGAGCGGCTGCCGACGCGCACGCGGTGGCCCAGGCAGGACCGGGCGGCGTCCCCGCCGTCCGCGCCGCGGCCCGCGCCGTCCTCGACGAGGCCGCGCGCGCCCAACCGCCTCTCGTCCTCGACTATCTGGCCCTCGTCGACCCGGCGACCTTCACCGAGGTCCCGGACAACCACACCGGCGAGGCGATCCTCGCGGTCGCCGCGCGGGTCGGTGCGACGCGCCTGATCGACAACATCCCCCTGACCTTCGGAGCCCGAGCATGACCGGAATACGGCTGAGCGCCCCCGCCCCCGGCTGGGCCATCGAGGCCGACGTCGTCGTGGTCGGCTCCGGAGTCGCGGGTCTGACCGCCGCGCTGCGCTGCACGGCCGCCGGGCTGAGCACGGTCGTGGTCACCAAGGCCCGCCTGGACGACGGCTCCACGCGCTGGGCGCAGGGTGGCATCGCCGCCGCGCTGGGCGACGGCGACACCCCGGAGCAGCATCTGGACGACACCCTGGTCGCGGGTGCGGGCCTGTGCGACGAGGAGGCGGTCCGCACCCTGGTCACCGAGGGTCCCGACGCCGTACGCCGGCTGATCGCCACCGGCGCGCACTTCGACACCTCCGAGGCCGGTGAGATCGAGCTCACCCGCGAGGGCGGCCACCACCGGCGCCGTATCGCGCACGCGGGAGGCGACGCGACGGGCGCCGAGATCTCCCGCGCGCTCGTCGAGGCCGTACACGCCGGCGAGCTGCGCACCATCGAAAACGCCCTGGTCCTGGACCTGTTGACGGACGCCGACGGCCGTACGGCCGGAATCACCCTCCATGTCATGGGCGAGGGCCAGCACGACGGCGTCGGTGCCGTCCATGCCCCGACCGTGGTCCTGGCCACCGGGGGCATGGGCCAGGTCTTCTCCGCCACCACCAACCCCGCGGTCTCCACAGGCGACGGTGTCGCGCTCGCGCTCCGTGCCGGTGCGGAGATCTCCGACCTCGAATTCGTGCAGTTCCACCCGACGGTGCTCTTCCTCGGCGCGGACTCCGAGGGCCAGCAGCCGTTGGTCTCCGAGGCGGTACGAGGTGAGGGCGCCCATCTCGTCGACGCGTCCGGCATCCGTTTCATGCTCGGGCAGCACGAGCTGGCCGAGCTCGCCCCTCGCGACATCGTCGCCAAGGGCATCATGCGCCGGATGCAGGAACAGGGCGTCGCGCACATGTACCTCGACGCCCGCCACTTCGGCGCCGAGATGTGGGAGCAGCGCTTTCCCACCATCCTCGCGGCCTGCCGGGCCCACGGCATCGACCCGGTCACCGAGCCCATCCCGGTCGCCCCGGCCGCCCACTACGCCTCCGGCGGCGTACGCACCGATCTGCACGGCCGCACCACCGTCCCGGGCCTGTACGCCTGCGGCGAGGTCGCCTGCACCGGAGTCCACGGCGCGAACCGCCTCGCCTCCAACTCCCTTCTGGAGGGCCTGGTCTTCGCCGAGCGCATCGCCGCCGACATAGCCTCCCGCGCCCCGCTCCGGGCCGGCCTGCCCGCCGCGCCCGCGACCCCCTCCGTACTGCCGCTCATAGCACCCGAGACGCGCGCCGAGATCCAGCGGATCATGTCCCACGGCGCGGGTGTGCTCCGCTCGGCGCAGAGCCTGACCGAGGCGGCGGCCGCGCTCGGCGCCGTACACCGCAACGCCGTGCAGAACCAGGAAGGTTCGGGCAAGACGGCCGAACCCGGAGTCGAGACCTGGGAGACCTCCAACCTCCTGTGCGTGGCCCGTGTCCTGACCGCCGCCGCGCTGGAGCGCGAGGAGACGCGCGGCTGCCACTGGCGCGAGGACCGCCCCGACCGCGACGACGCCGAGTGGCGCCGCCATCTCGTCGTACGCCTCGCGCCGGATCGCAGCCTGGTCGTCCGCCGCACCGAGAACACCGCATTCGCCCCCACTGTCCCCGACGCCCCCAGGGAGCCGTAACCGTGAGCACGCCCGAAGAACGTCCGCGTCCCGTGGACGTACCGCTGATCCAGATCGGCGCACCCGCAGCGGCCCCGGCGGGCGGCTGCGGAGATGCCTGCGGCTGCTCCGCCGGCGAGGAGGGTTACGACGACCTGGAGTGCGGCCTCGACCCCGGCCTCGCGCAGCTTCTGCTCGACGAGGGCCTCGACCCCGTACAGGTCGAGGACATCGCCCACCTCGCCATCAGCGAGGATCTCGACGGCGGCGTGGATGTGACGACGGTGGCGACCGTCCCCGCGGACGCCGTCGCCACCGGCGACTTCACCGCCCGCGAGGCCGGTACGGTCGCCGGCCTGCAGATCGCCGAGGCGATCCTGTCCATCGTCTGCACCGACGAGTTCGAGGTGGAGCGACACGTCGAGGACGGTGACCGCGTCGAAGCAGGCCAGAAGCTGCTGTCCGTCACCACCAACACCCGTGACCTGCTCACCGGCGAGCGCAGCGCGCTCAACGTGCTGTGCCGCCTCTCCGGCATCGCGACCGCGACCCGTGCCTGGGCCGACGTGCTCGAAGGCACCAAGGCCAGGGTCCGCGACACCCGCAAGACCACCCCGGGCCTGCGTGCGCTGGAGAAGTACGCGGTGCGCTGCGGTGGCGGCGTCAATCACCGCATGTCGCTGTCCGACGCCGCGCTCGTCAAGGACAACCACGTGGTGGCGGCGGGTGGCGTCGCGCAGGCGTTCAAGGCCGTACGGGAGCAGTTCCCGGACCTCGCCATCGAGGTCGAGGTGGACACCATGCACCAGGTCCGCGAAGTCCTCGACGCGGGCGCGGACCTGATCCTGCTGGACAACTTCACCCCGGCCGAGACCGAGGAGGCCGTCGCGCTCGTCGCGAGCCGTGCCGCGCTCGAGTCCTCCGGCCGCCTCACCCTCGAGACCGCCCGTTCGTACGCCGAGACGGGCGTCGACTACCTCGCGGTGGGCGCGCTGACGCACTCCTCCTCGATCCTCGACATCGGCCTCGACCTGCGCGAGGCAGGCGTCTGATGCTGCTCACGATCGACGTCGGCAACACCCATACCGTCCTCGGCCTGTTCGACGGTGAGGAGATCGTCGAGCACTGGCGCATCTCCACCGACGCCCGCCGCACCGCCGACGAACTCGCCGTCCTGCTCCAGGGCCTGATGGGCATGCACCCGCTGCTCGGAGACGAACTGGGCGACGGCATCGAGGGCATCGCGATCTGCTCCACCGTTCCTTCCGTCCTGCACGAGCTGCGCGAGGTGACCCGCCGCTACTACGGCGACGTCCCGGCCGTCCTCGTCGAGCCCGGAATCAAGACCGGTGTACCGATCCTGATGGACAACCCCAAGGAGGTGGGCGCGGACCGCATCATCAACGCGGTCGCCGCCGTCGACCTCTACGGCGGCCCGGCGATCGTCGTCGACTTCGGTACGGCCACGACCTTCGATGCCGTCAGCGCGCGCGGCGAGTACGCGGGCGGTGTGATCGCGCCCGGCATCGAGATCTCCGTCGAGGCGCTCGGCGTCAAGGGCGCCCAGCTCCGCAAGATCGAACTGGCCCGCCCGCGCAGCGTGATCGGCAAGAACACCGTCGAGGCCATGCAGTCCGGCATCGTGTACGGCTTCGCGGGCCAGGTCGACGGTGTCGTAGGACGGATGAAGGTCGAGCTCGCCGACGACCCGGACGACGTGACCGTGATCGCGACCGGCGGTCTGGCCCCGATGGTGCTCGGCGAGTCCTCCGCGATCGACGAGCACGAGCCCTGGCTGACGCTGATCGGTCTGCGTCTGGTCTACGAGCGGAACGTCTCCCGTATGTGAGCCCGGCGCGGTACTCCGCCGCGCCGGAACTCATCGCATTAACCAGATTTTGTCCCTTTGGCACGTATCGTCGGCCCATGCCCACGCCATACGGACCCCGCGGCGGAATGGCGTTCGGCGCAGACGAGCTGCGTGTGCTCCGACGTGCCCTCGCCGTCGCCCTCCACCCTGCCCTTCTCGCCGACGAGGACATCCAGGACTGTCTGCGTCTGGCCGATTCCGTGGACGAGGCGGTCCGCGAGGCGGGCCGGCTGCGAGCGTTCCTCCACGCCGACCTCGCCCGCTACCGCGCAGCGCTTCCCGGCTCCGCCGCGGGCTATCTGGAGCTCCTCCAGGACGCCCTGGCGGGCGGCTACGACCCCCGCCCAGAGGATCTGGCCGCGCTGCGCACCCTGCGCGGCTCACCGGCCGGTGCCGCCGTGCTGCACCGCTGCCAGATGCTCGCCGAAGCGTCGGTACGGGCCCGGCTGGCCGGCCGCCCGGTCGAGGCCGCACCCTCACCCGCCGCCCCGGCCCCGCGCACCCGTCTGCTGGCGCTCCCCGGCGGCCGCGCCGCCGCCGACGAACCGAAGCCGCAGCAGAAGCCGCAGCAGAAACCGCAGCCCAAGGCGCCGGTGCCCGCCGACCGCCCGGTCCCGAAGCCCTCCGAGGCCTTCCCGCCGCGTCGCAAGCCCGTGCCCCCACCGGAACAGCTGGCCGCCGGATAGCTACTCTTGGGTGTCATGGACTACGTATCCGCGCTCCTGCCCCCCGTGGTGATGGCCGCCTTCTTCATCGGCCTGGTCGTGACGATCGTCAAGAGCCAGGGTGGCCCGAACAAGGCCAAGGAGGACGCGATCGTGGACGCCGCGCTCGCTCGCGCGGAGTCGACGCAGCAGGCCGTCCGCGGCGACTGAGGCGCGCCTCGGCATCGAGGACGTACGGGCGATTTACACCCGTACGTCCTTTTTGTTACGTCAATAACCAGCCATTCCGACATCTCCGACTATGGTGGCGCTGTGCCCCGCCAATTGGGAGAGCTGGAAGACGCCGTCATGACACGCGTCTGGCAATGGAACCGGCCGGTCACGGTCCGGGAAGTCCTCGAAGACCTTCAGCAGGAACGGTCCATCGCCTACACCACCGTCATGACGGTAATGGACAATCTCCATCAGAAGGGCTGGGTCCGCAGGGAAGTCGAAGGCCGCGCCTATCGATATACGGCGGTCTCCACCCGCGCCGCCTACTCGGCCGCACTCATGAACGAAGCCTGGTCCAAGAGTGACAACCCCGCGGCCGCACTTGTCGCCTTCTTCGGCATGATGTCGCCCGAGCAGCGTGAAGCTCTCCTTGCCGCCGTCCGCATCGTTCAGGGCGACGAGGCCGCCGACGGTGGGACAGCGCAGGGGCGATAGCGTCGGGCCATGCCTTATGCCGCAGCAAATGCCATCACCGTCCGGCGGGCCAGGACCAGCGATGTGCCGTCGGTCCGTCGACTCGTCGACCCGTACGTGAGTGAAGGCATCCTGCTCGACAAAGCAACGGTGACGCTTTACGAAGCCATCCAGGAGTTCTGGGTCGCGGAACGCGACGAGGATGCCGAGGTGGTCGGCTGCGGTGCACTGCATGTCATCTGGGAAGACCTGGCCGAAGTGCGCACTCTCGCGGTGGATCCCGCGTTCAAGGGCACCGGCATCGGCCATCACGTGCTCGACAAGCTGTTGCAGACCGCTCGCCGGCTCGGAGTGAGCAAAGTTTTCTGCCTCACCTTCGAAGTCGACTTCTTCGGGAAGCACGGCTTCGTCGAGATCGGTGAGACACCGGTCGACGGAGATGTCTACAGCGAGCTGCTGCGTTCCTATGACGAGGGCGTCGCCGAGTTCCTCGGGCTCGAACGAGTGAAGCCGAACACCCTGGGCAACAGTCGGATGCTTCTGCACCTGTGATCGCCACTAGAAGCGGATCCCTATGTCCGAATCGCGCACGTTTCCCGCGTTCTTGAGGTTCTGAACCTCTGCCAAGGGTTTGTGTTTTCCAGGGAAAAGCGGTTTCCTTTCCGCGTACTGCATTTTCGATGAAAGGAAATCCGGTGGCACAGAAGGTTCAGGTCCTTCTTGTCGATGACCTCGACGGCGGCGAGGCGGACGAGACCGTGACGTTCGCTCTGGACGGCAAGACCTACGAGATCGACCTCACCACCGCCAATGCGGACAAGCTCCGTGGTCTGCTCGAGCCGTACGCAAAGAGTGGCCGGCGTACCGGCGGCCGTGCCGCGGCCGGTCGGGGCAAGGCGCGCGCGGCGGCCGGCGGCAACAAGGACACCGCCGAAATCCGCGCCTGGGCCAAGGCGAACGGCTTCGAGGTCAACGATCGCGGCCGCGTCCCGGCCACGGTGCGTGAGGCTTACGAGAAGGCCAACGGCTGAGTATTCGTATGCGGCGTATTCGTACGCAGCAATCGGGCCCGGTGGCACTCGGTCGCCGCTGTGTCCACGAGTCGTACGAGATCGGGGCTGATTCCCCCGCCGGACCCGGCACTGTGCCCGAATGGGGCAAGCGCCGGCAACGTCGGCTCCACCTCGCGTCCCGGCACGGGGGGCCGCAGCCATACGGCGGCCTCCCGCGAGCGGGAAAATCCGGGCGGCGGCGGGGCGGTCATCCGTCCGCCCGCGCCGATGGCGGTCAGATCGAGAGCGATCCCGCCCCACTGCAGCCAGTCGAGCAGCCCAGGCAGCTCGTCCGCGCTCCCCACGGCCACCAGAAGCCGCATTCGCTGCCCCATGAGGGCCACAGGCCCGGCGGGCCCCGTCCGGCGCAGCACAGCCGCGCCTGCGTCCGCGGGCAGCTCCAGTACGTCGAAGCGCAGCCCGGTCAGCAGCTGCACCGGGGCGCCGTCCGCCACGGCCCAGCCCAGCTCGTTCTCGTACCACTGCGCGATGCCGCCGTCGAAGGGCGCACGGGGGAGCGGGACGGTGAAGGCCATACCCCGGGAACTCCCGACCCGGCTCGAGAGTTACGCAGAGTTGATGAATGGTTGCACTCAGTGTCCGCGTCGGGGGCGTACAAGCCCATTCGAGGGCGCAAAGATGTTCGCCCGTAGCTGAGGGGAACCGGTGCGCGCTGCATGGAGTGCCAGTTCTTACGGGTAAGACATTCCTAGTGGGGAGGGGCGACACGCCTGTTTGGCCGTCTCACGTTCGCCATCGGCGTAGCGGTGACGAGGGTAACTGCCTGGCCTGCGGGAACATCGTCTCGCACCATCGAGTTGGACCAGTTGTCGGCGTTCAGCGGTCAGGAGGCCACAGACGGGTGTCGGCAGTTGGAATGAGCGGTCCCCGCTTGCGGGACTAAGCTGCGGAAGGACAGGGAGGGGACCGACCCCTTACTGCCTGACCGCTCTGAGGAGCGATTAACGATGTTCGAGAGGTTCACCGACCGTGCGCGGCGGGTTGTCGTCCTGGCTCAGGAAGAAGCCCGGATGCTCAACCACAACTACATCGGCACCGAGCACATCCTCCTGGGCCTTATCCACGAGGGTGAGGGTGTCGCCGCTAAGGCCCTGGAGAGCCTCGGGATTTCGCTCGAGGCGGTCCGCCAGCAGGTGGAGGAAATCATCGGGCAGGGCCAGCAGGCCCCGTCCGGGCACATCCCCTTCACCCCTCGTGCCAAGAAGGTCCTGGAGCTGTCGCTCCGCGAGGCCCTCCAGCTCGGCCACAACTACATCGGCACCGAGCACATCCTGCTCGGCCTGATCCGCGAGGGCGAGGGCGTCGCAGCCCAGGTCCTCGTGAAGCTGGGCGCCGATCTCAACCGGGTGCGGCAGCAGGTCATCCAGCTGCTCTCCGGTTACCAGGGCAAGGAGGCCGCCACTGCCGGCGGCCCGGCCGAGGGCACCCCCTCGACCTCGCTCGTCCTGGACCAGTTCGGCCGGAATCTCACCCAGGCCGCTCGTGAGTCCAAGCTCGACCCGGTCATCGGGCGCGAGAAGGAGATCGAGCGGGTCATGCAGGTGCTTTCCCGCCGTACGAAGAACAACCCGGTCCTCATCGGCGAGCCCGGCGTCGGCAAGACGGCGGTCGTCGAAGGCCTGGCGCAGGCCATCGTCAAGGGCGAGGTGCCCGAGACCCTCAAGGACAAGCACCTCTACACCCTCGACCTCGGCGCGCTGGTCGCCGGCTCCCGCTACCGCGGTGACTTCGAGGAGCGCCTGAAGAAGGTGCTCAAGGAGATCCGCACCCGCGGCGACATCATCCTGTTCATCGACGAGCTCCACACCCTGGTGGGTGCGGGTGCCGCCGAGGGCGCGATCGACGCCGCCAGCATTCTCAAGCCGATGCTGGCCCGCGGTGAGCTGCAGACCATCGGTGCGACGACGCTCGACGAGTACCGCAAGCACCTGGAGAAGGACGCGGCCCTCGAGCGCCGCTTCCAGCCCATCCAGGTGGCGGAGCCGTCGCTGCCGCACACGATCGAGATCCTCAAGGGTCTGCGTGACCGTTACGAGGCGCACCACCGGGTCTCCATCACGGACGAGGCGCTGGTCCAGGCCGCCACCCTGGCCGACCGGTACATCTCGGACCGCTTCCTGCCGGACAAGGCGATCGACCTGATCGACGAGGCCGGCTCCCGGATGCGCATCCGCCGGATGACCGCGCCGCCGGACCTCCGCGAGTTCGACGAGAAGATCGCGGGCGTCCGCCGCGACAAGGAGTCGGCGATCGACTCCCAGGACTTCGAGAAGGCAGCTTCGCTCCGCGACAAGGAGAAGCAGCTGCTGGCGGCGAAGGCCAAGCGGGAGAAGGAGTGGAAGGCCGGCGACATGGACGTCGTCGCCGAGGTCGACGGCGAGCTGATCGCCGAGGTCCTCGCCACGGCCACCGGTATTCCTGTCTTCAAGCTGACCGAGGAAGAGTCCTCGCGGCTTCTGCGCATGGAGGACGAGCTTCATAAGCGCGTCATCGGGCAGAAGGACGCCATCAAGGCCCTCTCGCAGGCGATCCGCCGTACGCGAGCCGGTCTGAAGGACCCGAAGCGTCCCGGTGGCTCGTTCATCTTCGCCGGCCCGTCCGGTGTGGGTAAGACCGAGCTGTCCAAGACGCTCGCCGAATTCCTCTTCGGCGACGAGGACGCACTGATCTCCCTCGACATGTCGGAGTTCAGCGAGAAGCACACGGTTTCCCGTCTCTTCGGTTCCCCGCCCGGATATGTGGGTTACGAAGAAGGCGGACAGCTCACCGAGAAGGTGCGCCGGAAGCCGTTCTCCGTCGTCCTCTTCGACGAGGTCGAGAAGGCCCATCCCGATATCTTCAATTCCCTGCTGCAGATCCTGGAGGACGGTCGTCTGACCGACTCCCAGGGCCGCGTCGTGGACTTCAAGAACACGGTCATCATCATGACGACCAACCTCGGGACCCGGGACATCTCGAAGGGCTTCAATCTGGGCTTCGCGGCTCAGGGCGACGTCAAGTCGAACTACGAGCGGATGAAGGTCAAGGTCAACGAAGAGCTGAAGCAGCACTTCCGGCCCGAGTTCCTCAACCGTGTCGACGACACGGTGGTCTTCCACCAGCTCACCGAGGAAGACATCATCCAGATCGTCGACCTCATGGTCGCCAAGGTGGATGAGCGCCTGAAGGACCGTGACATGGGCCTCGAGCTCAGCCCCACGGCCAAGTCGCTCCTCGCCAAGAAGGGCTACGACCCGGTCCTGGGCGCCCGGCCGCTGCGCCGGACGATTCAGCGCGAGATCGAGGACATCCTGTCGGAGAAGATCCTCTTCGGCGAGCTGCGCCCCGGTCACATCGTGGTCGTGGACACCGAGGGCGAGGGTGAGGAGAAGAAGTTCACCTTCCGCGGCGAGGAGAAGTCGGCACTGCCGGACGTCCCGCCGATCGAGCAGGCGGCCGGCGGAGCCGGTCCGAACCTGTCGAAGGACGCGTAGGTGTTCTGAGCAGCTGATCAGAGGGGCTGCCCCGGACCGTACAACTCGTACGGTCCGGGGCAGCCCCTTTTTCTGTCCGCGGTTCAGCAGAACTTCGGCTTGAGCCAGGAGCATTCGAGGTCGCCCGGTGGCTCGGTGGCGCGCGCGGCCTTCGGCGGTACGGCGGTGATCGTGCCGTGCGCCGTGTCGGACGAGGCGAGCGTGACGACGATCGCGTCCTCGATGCTCTTCACCGAAGAGGCCAGATAGTTGTTGAGGACGACGCTGTAGACGAGCTCACGCCCGCCGGTGTCCGTGACGTATCCCGAGAGGGCCGATGCGCCCGTCAACGAGCCTGTCTTGCCACGGGCGTTGAGAGCGGCGGGCGTGGCGCACATCCGGGAGCGGAGGGTGCCGCCTACGGCGCGGTCCGGATTGCAGGCGACCGGCAGGGACGCGTACCACTCGGCGTACCAGGGTGCGCCCCGTACGGACAGCAGCAGCGTGGCGAGCTGTTCGGCCGGGAAGAGGTTCATCCGGGTCAGACCCGAGCCGTCGAACTGGCGGATGGTGGTGGTCTTCACGCCCTCCTTCTCCAGATAGCCGCGGATGGCTGCCAGTCCGGCGTCCCAGGTGCCGCGGCCCGACGTCTCGTAGCCGATCGTCTTGGTCAGCGTCTCGGCGTGCATGTTGTTGGAGAGCTTCATGAACGGGAGCAACAGCTCCTTGAGCGGCATGGAGCTGTGCGAGGCGAGGAGCGTGGCGCCGGGCGGGGTGGGGCGGCCCGTGCGGGGACCGCCGGTGAGGCGTACGCCGTGCCGGCCGAGCGCGTCGGAGAAGACCGCGGCGGCATAACCGGTCGGCTCCCAGACGGTCACCCACTCCTTGGTGGCGCTCGCGCCGACCGGGATGTTCCCGCTGACGGTGATCGTGTCGGTGCCGTGCTGCCGCTCCACGGCGAGGGTGTCGGCCTGGCCGGCCGGGACGGTGGTGCCGCGGATGTCGAGGCGTACGTAGCCGGTCGGCGGGGTGAGCTTGACCTGCGGCTTGTCTCCGGGCTCGGCGCCCGGGAGCGCCTCGACGATGACCGTGCCGGAGTCGTAGTCGGTGTCGGGCGCGACGGTGAGTGGCGAGATCTGTGCGGAGTAGTACGAGGATTCGTCGTCAGCGGCCCAGGAACGGCCCAGGCGCTGGGTGTCGAAGCGGGTGTCGTCGGCGACGAGGCGGCCGGTGACGCGCGTGATGCCCGAAGCGGCGAGATCGGCGGCGAGCCGGTCGTAGTTCACGGCGAGGGTGGTGGGGTCGCCGCCGCCGCGCAGATAGAGGTCGCCGCGGAGGACGGAACCGTGGCGGCTGCCGGTGGAGAGGACGTCGGTACGGAAGCGGTAGCCGGGTCCGAGCAGCGCCATGGCGGCGGTGGAGGTGGCGAGCTTGGTGTTGGAGGCGGGCATCAGGCGGTCGGTGGCGTCCCGCTGGTAGAGCCGCTCCCCCGTGGCGGCGTCGGCGATCACCACGCTCGCGGCTCCGCCGTCCATGCGGGCGTCCGCGAGGATCTTGTCGATGGCGCCCTTGAGTCCGGTGTCGGAGGGGCCCGCCCCGGCAGGCGCGCTCCAGGTGAGTGTGCAGACGAGCCCGATGACGACGGGCCAGATCCAGCCGTGGCGCTTCAGGCGCCGGTCAGTGTGAATCACGGGTCTACTCATGGCACAGGAGCATCCCGGAGGGCCGGGTCGGCGGGAAGGACGCGGATCGGCCGTGTGAGACCGGCTTACAGGTGCTTATTTAGGGCGAAAGAGGCATTTCCGACTCGGGAGTTGGTGTGTCGTGGGCAACATTCCAGGGCCCGCACCGGCGCCGGGTCCGTGACAAGCCACACACGCCCATCCGGCCCTACTAGCCGCAATAGGAGCACGGTTCGGCTCCCGGCGGGGGTCTTCGGTCCGGGCCGTGGCGGGAGTTTCGGCACGTCGGTCGGAGAGTGGCGCTCATCCGTGCTCTATGGCGGCCCCGCTCGGCTTGTATATGCGGTTAAACCTCCGCCTATGGGGATATTTGAGCCTCTCTCCGGCAGAGATCCCGATCAGTCCTGGAAGGTGTCAAGAGTCTGATTTGCGGCGCTATGACTACGACGCAATGTCGTAGATGGGGGGTTTGAGTGGAAGTGGGCGCATCGGCTACCAAGGGATGGCCAGCCCGGTGCGAGTGCGCCGGGTCCGTTCATGCCCGGAGGTTCACCCCGTATGTCGAAGAGCGTCATCAACCACCGTCTCCGCCCGTCCGTGCTCCGTACCCGTGGTGCCGTCGTGGCTGCCGGAATCGGCGCCGTGATGGTCGTCGGAGCCGGTGCGGGTGTCGCCTCCGCCGATGCGGGCAGGACGGCAGTCGCGAATCCCGCCATTGCCGTGGCCGCCCAGGCCGGCGCACCCGCCAAGGCCACCGCGAACGCGAAGGCCGTCAAGGTCGCCGCGGCGAAGGCCGTCAAGGCCAAGCCCGCCAAGAAGGCCGTCGCCTGGGTCAAGCCCGTCACCGGCTACACGCTGTCCGCGAGCTTCAACCAGGGCGGCGCCATGTGGTCGCACAAGCACTCCGGCCAGGACTTCGCCGTCCCGGTCGGCACCCAGGTCAAGGCCGCCCACGGCGGTGTCGTCGTGAAGGCCGGTCCGAACGGCGGCGGCGACGGTTCCGCGTACGGCAACGCCATCGTGATCAAGCACGCCAACGGCAACTACTCGCAGTACGCCCACCTGTCGAAGATCGATGTCAGCGCCGGCCAGACGGTGAAGACGGGCCAGGACATCGCCCGGTCCGGCAACACCGGTAACTCCTCGGGCCCGCACCTGCACTTCGAGATCCGTACGACCCCGGACTACGGCTCCGCGGTCAACCCGATGGCCTTCCTGCGTGCCGCCGGCGTCACCGTCTGACCACACCGCACCAGCGGCTCCCGGCGTCAGCCCGTGACGCCGTGAGCCTGGCTCACCAGATCGATGGCGACCTCGAGGACGGCCTTGCGCTTGTCCTCCTGGTCGCCTTCGACGTCCTTGAGCACGAACATTCCGGCGTGCATCGTGAAGAGCGCGCTGATGCAGCGGACCTGGTCGGCCAGAGCGGCCTCCGGGTCCTTGATGAGCTCGAGCATCACCAGCATGCGGTCCTTGAAGGTCTCGCCGATGCTCAGATCGCGCATCGTCGCCTGGTTCTCCTGCATGAAGCGGAAGAGCGGGGCGGCGCCGACGAGCGCCTCGCTGTACCGGCGCAGGATCTCCTGTTTTGTCTCCAGGGTGTGCGGCTGGGCCTGCGCCCACTCGATCAGCTCGTCCATCGGCCTGGTGAGGTCCTGGAACAGGCTGATCAGGATGTCTTCCTTGGTCTTGAAGTGGTAGTACAGCGCCGCCTTGGTGACCTCGAGCCTCTCGGCGATCTCGCGCAGCGACGTCTTCTCGTAACCCTGCTCGGCGAAGAGCTCCAGGGCCACGTCCTGGATGCGCTGGCGGGTGTTGCCTCTGGCCATGTCGGCTCTCCTGAGAACTTACTTGACGCCCGGCTAGTTACGGGTCTACCTTCCCCAGTGTAGTCAACTAGCCGGGCGGCAAGTAAGTGTCGGGGAGTGGGAACGATGGCCGGTAGAGCGAACGTCGGGAAACAGCAGGGCGCCGAGGCTCAACCTCAGCCGCGCAGCGTGCGGGTCGTGATCCTGGCGCTCATGATCGCGATGCTGCTGGCCATGCTCGACAACATGATCGTCGGAACCGCGATGCCGACCATCGTCGGCGAGCTCGGCGGGCTCGAGCATCTGTCCTGGGTGGTCACCGCGTACACCCTGGCCACCGCCGCCTCCACCCCGATCTGGGGGAAGCTCGGCGACATGTACGGGCGGAAGGGCGTCTTCCTCACCGCCATAGTGCTCTTCCTGATCGGCTCGGCACTGAGCGGTATGGCCCAGGACATGGGGCAACTGATCGGCTTCCGCGCCGTCCAGGGACTGGGTGCGGGCGGCCTGATGGTCGGCGTGATGGCGATCATCGGAGATCTGGTACCGCCGCGAGAGCGCGGCAAGTACCAGGGCATGATGGCCGCCGTGATGGCAATCGCCATGATCGGCGGACCGCTGGCCGGCGGAACCATCACTGACCACCTCGGCTGGCGCTGGAGCTTCTACATCAACCTGCCGCTGGGCGCCGTCGCGCTCGCGATGGTCACCGCCGTGCTCCATCTGCCGAAGAAGCGGACCGACGCGCGGATCGACTATCTGGGCGCAGGGCTGCTGACCCTGGGCATCACCTCCATCGTGCTGGTCACGACCTGGGGCGGCACGGAGTACGCCTGGGACTCGGCCGTGATCATGGAGCTGATCGCGATCGGCGTGGCCGCACTCACCGGCTTCGTCTTCTCCCAGACCAGGGCCGCCGAGCCGATCATGCCGCTGCACATCTTCCGCAGCCGCAACTTCACGCTGATGTCGGTGATCGGTTTCCTGACCGGCTTCGTGATGTTCGGCGCGGTGCTCTTCCTGCCGCTGTTCCAGCAATCCGTACAGGGTGCGTCGGCGACCAACTCAGGTCTGCTCCTGCTGCCGATGCTCCTGTCGATGCTCGTCGTCTCGATGATCGCGGGGCGGGTCACCACCAGCACCGGCAAGTACCGGATCTTCCCGATCATCGGTGGCGGGCTGATGATGTCGGGCCTGTTCCTGCTCTCCACCATGGACACCGAGACCTCGCGGCTGAGCTCCGGGATCTACATGGCGGTGCTCGGCGCCGGCATGGGCTTCCTGATGCAGATCACCATGCTGGTCGCGCAGAACAGCGTCGAGCTGAAGGACATGGGCGTCGCCTCCTCCGGAGCCACCCTCTTCCGTACGCTCGGCAGCTCCTTCGGCGTCGCGATCATGGGCGCGCTCTTCACCGGCCGGGTCCAGGACGAGATGGTGGCCCGGGGCGGATCACAGATCACGGAGCGCTCCGCGCAGCTGGACGCCGCGAGCCTGGCGAAGCTGCCGGACCAGGTGCGTGAGGCGTACGAGTCCGCGGTGGCGTCCGGCACGCACGCGGCCTTCCTGCTGGGGTCGGCGGTCGCGGTGCTCGGCTTCCTCGCGGCCTTCTTCGTCAAGGAGGTGCCGCTGCGTGGCGCGGGACCCGCGCCCGCGGACGAGACTTCCGGCACCGCCGAGGACAAGGTGGCCCAGACCGTCTGAGCGGCAGGGTCCGGGCTTCGCGGTTCGTACCACCTCCCCGGCCGACGGCCCCCGGTGTGCACATCCGATGTGCGCGCCGGGGGCCGTTGTCAGTGGTGCGTGCCAGCATCGGATGTGTGGAGAGCACCACTGCGGCGCCGGCGCGCCTCGCCCGTCTGCGGCAGCTGCGCCTCGCCAAGGACGCCATGGACCGCGACTGGGCCGAGCCGCTCGACCTGGACGCGGTGGCCGCCCATGCCGGTTACCCGCGTTACCACTTCGTCCGCGCCTTCAAGGCGGTGTACGGAAGGACGCCCGGCCAGTATCTGTCGCGCAGACGGATAGAGCCGGCCGAAGAGCTGCTGCGTTCGGCGAATCTGTCCGTCACCGAGATCTGCACGCTGGTCGGCTTCAGCAGCCTCGGCACCTTCTCGACCCGGTTCAAGAAGCAGACCGGGCTGACTCCGAGCGAGTACCGCGCCAGGCACGTGGGAAGGGGAGCCGCTCTCATACCGGGGTGTTACGCCCTGCTGTGGGCGGGCGGCTTTCCCGGGAAGCAGTCCGGCGGGGAGAGCCCGGGCAAGCAGCGCAATTCTGAAGAAGCCGGCTGACCGGGCCGCTGCCTACGGTGACAGGGCACACAGCACGCACCGCACTCCGAGGAGCACCTCATGATCAAGGGTCTTGCCATTTCCACCGTCTGGGTCCTGGACCAGGACCGGGCCAAGGAGTTCTACACCCAGAAGCTCGGTCTCGAGGTCCGCACCGACATGACCCTCGGTGACGGCGGGATGCGCTGGCTGACGGTCGGCGCCAAGGACCAGCCGGATGTGGAGCTGACGCTGATGGTGCCGGGTGCGCCGGCGATGGACCCGGAGGCGGCCGAGGCGATGAAGACGCTCATCAGCAAGGGAGTCATGGGCGCCGGAGTGCTGGCCACCGACGACGTCCACGGGGACTACGAGAAGCTCAAGGCCCGCGGGGTGGAGTTCCTCCAGCCGCCGCAGGAGCGTCCGTACGGCACGGAGGCGATCCTGCGCGACGACTCGGGCAACTGGTACTCCTTCACCCAGCAGCGCGAGAGCGGGCTGGACCTCGACAAGGACTGGTCCTGCTAGCCCGGTGGCCCCGGGGCCCGGTGGCGGCGCGAACAGGTAAGCCCCGAGGCCGGTGGCCCCGAGAGCGGTAGCGGTCCGATCCGGTAGCCCGGGGCCGGTGGCCGCCGGGGCCGGTGGCGGCTAGTGCGGCAGCGGCATCATCGGGAAGCTGCCGGTGTTGGTCGGCGCGTGCTCGGGCAGCCAGAGCACCGCGATCGCACCGCCGGACTGGCCCAGCGGCGTCTCGGTGCCTTCCGGTGCGGCATTGCGGAAGGTCAGCCGCGCACCGAGGACGCGGGCCTGCCCGGCCGCGATCGTCAGACCCAGGCCGTGGCCCGTGCCCGCGCGGTCGCTGGCGCCCGTACGGAAGCGGCTCGGGCCCTCGCGCAGCAGCTCCTCGGGGAAGCCGCGGCCGTGGTCCCTGACCCGCACCACGCGGCCCTCGACCGTGACCTCGATCGGCGCGGCGCCGTACTTGGCGGCGTTGGCCAGCAGATTGAAAAGGATGCGCTCGAGCCGCCGCGGATCGGTGCTGACCCAGGACTCGTGCACTACCCGGACCACCACATCGGTGTTCAGCAGCGCGATCCGGCGGCTGACGAACTCCCCGAGCGCGATCTCCTGAAGTTCGGCCCGCTCCGACGCACTGTCGAGCCTCGCCACCTCCAGTACGTCCTCGACGAGCGTGCGCATGGCCTGCGCCCGGTCCCGTACGAGCTCACTGGGACGGCCCGGCGGCAGCAGCTCGGCCGCCGTGAGCAGCCCGGTCACCGGAGTGCGCAACTCGTGCGCGATGTCCGCGGTGACGCGGCGCTCCGCCTCGATGCGCTCGTTCAGCGCGTCGGTCAGCGCGTCGACGGCGCGGGCGAGGTCGTCGGTCTCGTCGCGTACGACGCCGCCGATCGCGTCCCGTACCCGAACCCCGGTATTGCCCTGAGCGACATGGCCGGCGGCCGCGGCAGCCTTGCGCAGCCGGCGCGAGAGCTGCCCGCCGATGAGCACGCCGAGCGCGCAGCCGCCGAACACCACCGAGACCGAGCCGATGATCAGCGCCCGGTCGAGGTCCTTCATGACGGTGGCGCTGCGGCCGGCGAACTGGCTGTGCAGGGAGAGGACGTCGCCGTTGGCCAGCGGCACGGCCGCCCAGATGTCGGGCGTGCCGCGGTGCCTCTCCGCCACGTAGCTGCCGCGCCGCTTCTCCCGCATCAGCTTCTGCAGGTCCTTGGGCAGCGCGGGGTCGTTGACCTTCGTGTTGAAGCGCGGGTCCTTGTTCTTGGACGTCTCGTACCAGCGCTGCGCGAGCAGCACCCGGTCCATCTGCACATCGCGGGCGTTGTCCAGCATCGAGACGCGTGCGGCGTTGTGCACGACAAGACTCAGCGCCACGGCGATCAGCGCGCCGACGGCCGCGATCGCGATGCTGATCTTCCAGCGGACGCCGGTGCGCAGTACGAGCCGCTTCATGCCTTGAGCTTGTAGCCGAAGCCGCGGACCGTTTCGATCCGGTCCTGCCCGATCTTGGTGCGCAGCCGCTGGACATGGACGTCCACGACCCGGGTGTCGCCGCCCCAGCCGTAGTCCCAGACCCGCTCGAGCAGCTTGTCGCGAGAGAGCACGGTGCCCGGCGCGGCGGAGAACTCCAGCAGCAGCCGCATCTCGGTCGGCGTCAGCGCCACCGGCTCACCGGCCCTGCGTACCTCCATGCCCTCCGTGTCGATCTCCAGATCGCCGAAGGACAGCGCGCCCTGCTCCTGCTGCCCGGCCGGGTCGGACCCGCCGCCCGCCGGTCCGCCCGCGTGCCCGAAGCGGCGCAGCACCGCGCGGATGCGGGCCACCAGCACAGCGCCGTCGAAGGGCTTCGTCACATAGTCGTCGGCGCCGGCCTCCAGGCCGAGCACCACGTCGATCGAGTCGGCACGCGCCGACAGCATGATCACGGGCACGGTCGACTCGTCCCGGATACGGCGGCACAGGCTCACCCCGTCCAGGCCCGGGACCATCACATCGAGCAGCGCTATGTCCGGCCGGTCGGCGCGGAACGCCTCCAGGCCGAGCAGCCCGTCGGGCATCGCGGTGACCACGAAGCCGTCACGCTCCAGCGCGAGCTGGGTCGCCTCACGGATGACGTCGTCGTCCTCGACGAAGAGGACATGGGTCTCGGCCATCCTGCTGCTGCCTCAGTTCTCGCTCGTTGTGGCTGGGTCAGGTGCGACTGCCTCGCCCTCACCGACTGTTCTGCTGAACTCGTTGCGTACCCAGTACTGCTGGGCGAATTTGCCGCCCGACCAGCGGTATGTGGTCACTTCCTCGCCGGACGGCTCGGTCACCGGGTCGCCCTTGGTGTACACCTGCTTGGTCACCACCAGGTCGCCCCGGTCGATCGCGGAGTACACCGCCGGTTCCTCGGCCGCAAAAACGTTCTCGTACTTGTCGCCGTTCTCGCGGTACACGTACGTGCCCATGCCGACCGCGTCCCCGCACGTCAGCACATTGACGACGACATCGGGCGAGGTCCCGCCGGTGAGGTTCCCGTACGAGGTGTCCACAGGGTACGAGTCCCGGCCGCACGGCTTGAGGTCGGCCTTGACCCGCTCGCTGACCTTCGGGTCGCTCATGATCAGCTTCACCGCGTTGACGCTCTCGGGCTTCCGCGCGGCGCTGCCGGAGGGCGTGACCGGCGAGGGGGTGGTCTTGGCCGCCGCATCGGCATGGGCCGCGCCCTCGTCCTGCACGCCGGAGCCGCCCGTGGAGCAGGCGACGGTGAACAGGCCGACGGCGGCGAGCCCGGCCACCGCCGCGCCGCTCGCCGCCCTTGCCCTGCTGCCGCTTCTGCCTGTCAGGCCGCGCACCGCTCCTGCCCCCGTTCGTCATGCTCACGCCGCACCTCGGCCCGCTCAAGGGCGTGGGCGTCCAGGTCCCGGCTCTCCAGCTCCTGGCGGAGCCGGGCGAGCGCCCGGTGCAGTGTGCTCTTCACCGTACCGGCCGACATACCGAGTGCGGCAGCCGTCTCTTCGGTGCTCATCTGCTCCCAGTGTCGCAGCACCACGACGCTGCGCTGCTTGGGCGCCAGCACCTTCAGAATGTCCATCAGCAGGGCGCGGTCCGCGCGCTGCTCAGTGCCGTCCTCGACACTCGCGTCGGGCAGCTGCTCGGTCGGGACCTCTTCGAGCTTGCGGGCGCGCCACCACTCCGTACGCGTATTGATCATCACGCGGCGCAGGTACGCGTCGGCGAGCGACTTGTCCGCGATGCCGTCCCAGCGGCCGTACGTGCGGACCAGAGCGGTCTGCAACAGGTCCTGCGCGTCGATCGGGTCGGGGACGAGACGCCGGGCGCTGCGCAGCAGCGCCTCCTGCCGAGTGCGTACGTACTCTTCGAATTCGAGCACCTCGCCGTGCGCCATTCCAACCGCCTCCGTCCCCGTGACAAGCCACTGCATTGCCTTACGTCCCAAGAAGCTACGGAGGACTTGTCACGGCACTGTGCGGAGCAGCCGTCGGCGGGCGCACGGCCGTCCATCGGTTGTGTAACAGCGAAGGTTTCAGGTGGGGTTCGGGTGGGAAACGGCAGTGGGGCCGGTTGCGGACCGGGCGTGGGTTCAGCCGAGAGGGAGGCGGTAGACGCCGTCCTCCAAGGGCTCGACGAGGCCGTCGGCGACCAGTCCCTCCAGCGCCCGCGCCCGCTGCACCGGCTCGTGCCAGACCGCGTCCAGCGCCGCCTGTTCGACCGGAGCCACCGCCTCACGCAGTACGGCGAGGAGCTTGCCGCGCACTTGGCGGTCGGTCCCCGCGTATGTCTGGCCGCGGCGCGCCGGACCTTCGTAGGCGGGTTTCCCGGCCAGCCGCCAGGCGCACCGTTCGGCGATCGGGCAGCGCGCGCAGTCCTCGTTCTTCGCGGTGCACACCAGCGCGCCCAGCTCCATGGAGGCCGCCGCCCAGCGGGCCGCGGTCAACTCCTCCTCCGGGAGCAGTGCACGGGCCAGCTTGCGCTCGGCCGCCGTCGTCGCGGTCGGCGGGTACTGGATGCCGGTCGCGGCGCGGGCGAAGACCCGCCGGACATTGGTGTCGAGGACGGCATGCCGCTGCCCGTACGCGAAGGAGGCCACCGCGGCCGCCGTGTACTCACCGATTCCGGGCAGCGAGAGCAACTGCCCATGGTCGCTGGGTACATCGCCGCCGTGCCGCTCCGTTATCGCCTGCGCGGCCCCGTGCAGCCGCAGCGCGCGCCGCGGATAGCCGAGCCGGCCCCAGGCACGGACGGCCTCGCCGGGCGCCTCGGCCGCGAGATCGGCGGGGCGCGGCCAGCGGGCCAGCCACCGCTCGTACACGGGGAGCACCCGGCTGACCGGGGTCTGCTGGAGCATGAACTCGCTGACCATCACACCCCAGGCGCCGGCCTCGGGGCGGCGCCAGGGGAGGTCGCGGGCGTTCTTGTCGAACCAGGCGATGACGGGGGCGTGGAGGGAGGCCGCGTCGGACGTGGCGATGGCGGGGTCTGCGGTGGTGTCAGTCATGGCACTCCGATCCTGGCACGTGATGGCTACCGGACGGTGCTTACGCTCCGGGCGGCCGCCGCCTGTCGGCAGCGGCCCGGTCCGGCGGACCGGACCACGAAGCCCGTACGGCTCGTACGTAGGGTGACCGTCGCCCACGCCCGCCGGGTGGCGGGAGGGTGAAGAGGAACGCCACCGCGACCGTGGATGCCGCGGGTGACGCTGTCGATGGTCACGGACCGTACCCGTCGCGCGCAGACGGTCACCCACAGCGACCGTTCGGAGCACACCCTGATGAACGCCGGCGCCGGGGGCCGGTCCGTCCGGGATGATGATCCGTGGAACTTACCGAGTCGGGCGGCGGGTGGGGCGGGAGTTGGACCGGATCTCTCGTAGAGTTTGGGCCGTGGGATCTCTGCGCAATCCGATCGGGCCGCTCCCCTCCTCCATCTACTGGCGGCGGAGGGCAGTCGCGGCGTCTTTGATCGCGCTCCTCGCGCTGCTGATCGCATGGGCCCTCAGTTCCGGTGGCGGCAAAGGGGGCAAGGCCGACGACGGCGCCAACGGCTCGACTCCCGCGCCCTCCATCACGCCCGGACCCGCCCAGTCCGGGCCCGCGATCAGTGAACAGCCCGGCGGACGCGACGAGTCGGGCGACACCGGCGGTGACACCGGTGGCGACACCGAAGGTACGGACGCCGGAGCGGGCGGTGACCCGGGCAAGAACGGCGACAACGGAACGGGTGGTGCGTCCAGCGGCGGCGCGGGCGGCCAGCAGGTTCCCGCAGGCTCCAGCCTTCCCGACTGCGCCCCCGGCGCAGTGAAGTTCACGCTGCGCAGCCTCAAAGTCTCGTACGAGCCGGGGGTGAAGCCCACGTTCCAGCTGGTCGCCACCAACTCGTCGGCGACGACCTGCAAGGCGGACTTCGGCCCCAAGGCGGTCGCGCTGACGGTCACCGACGACAAGGACGACGATGTGTGGTCCTCCAAGGACTGCCCGCACACGCCGGGCAGTCTGCTGCTGAGGGTTCCGGCGGGGGCGAGCATCACGCATACCGTGGCGTGGGACCGCAGGCGGAGCGCGCCGCAGTGCGCCACGCCGCCCGCGGGGGCCGTCCCGCCCGGTACGTACCTGCTGGAAGCGGAGATCAAGGGTGCGACGGTGCTGCCTGCGTCGTTCCGCCTGGACAAGGACTGACCGGATCCGGCCCCGGCCGGGGCCGGAGGCTAGACGTACCGCTCGAGGATCGAGGACTCGGCGAGCCGTGAGAGCCCCTCGCGCACGCTGCGGGCCCGCGCCTCGCCCACGCCGTCGACCGTCTGCAGGTCGTCGACGCTGGCCGCGAGAAGCTTCTGCAGTCCGCCGAAATGCTCGACGAGCCGCTCGATGATCGCGCCGGGCAGCCGCGGCACCTTCGCCAGCAGGCGGTATCCCCGTGGCGAGACCGCGGAGTCGAGTGTTTCTGGAGCGCCGGTGTATCCCAACGCCTTCGCGACTATAGGCAGTTCGAGCAGCTCGGCGTGGGTGAGCTCATTCAGCTCGGTGAGCGCCTCGGCGACCGTACGGGACCGCTTCGCGGTCGGCTCCGGCACGTAGTCACGGACGACCAGCTCACGCTCCGGCTCCACGCCGGCGATCAACTCGTCGAGCTGGAGGGAGAGAAGGCGGCCGTCGGTGCCCAACTCCACGACGTACTCGGCGATTTCGGTGGCGATCCGGCGCACCATCTCCAGACGCTGCGCCACCGCCGTCACGTCCCGGACCGTCACCAGGTCCTCGATCTCCAGGGCGGAGAGTGTGCCCGCCACCTCGTCGAGGCGGAGCTTGTACCGCTCCAGCGTCGCGAGGGCCTGGTTGGCGCGGGAGAGGATCGCGGCCGACTCCTCCAGCACGCGGCGCTCGCCGTCCACGTACAGCGCGATCAGTCGCATGGACTGCGATACGGAGACGACCGGGAAGCCGCACTGCCGGGACACCCGGTCCGCGGTGCGGTGGCGGGTGCCGGTCTCCTCGGTGGGGATGGACGCGTCCGGGACCAGCTGCACACCGGCCCGGTGGATCTTGCCGATGTCCTTGTCGAGGATGAGCGCGCCGTCGAGCTTGCACAGCTCGCGCAGCCGCGTCGAGGTGAATTCCACATCCAGCACAAAACCGCCGGTACACATGGATTCGACCGTTTTGTCCATGCCGAGAACGAGCAGACCTCCGGTGTTGCCGCGGAGGATCCGCTCCAGGCCGTCGCGCAGGGCGGTGCCGGGAGCGACCGCGCTCAGGGCGGCGCGGATCAGCGCTTCGTTGCCGGAGCCTCCGCCGGACTTTCCGGGTGCTGATGCCCCGTCCTTGGCTGCCACTGCACTCCTCCGGCTCGTACGGATGGGCGAGACCAGGGCAAAGTCTACCGGCGCGGGTCGTCGTCCCGGGTGGCCTCCGCACGCTCTTTGCGCGGGGCCGTTACGGAGGCCCCGTCGGAAGGCCTCTGCCGCCCGCGCGGGAGCACCCTCAGTGCCTCCCCCATATCGGCCACTTCTATGACCTTCATACCGGCCGGGATCTTGCCGGGATCGGACGGTACGAGTGCGTGCGTGAAGCCGAGCCGGTGGGCTTCCGCGAGTCGGCGCTGGACGCCCGTGACCCGTCTGACCTCCCCCGCGAGGCCGACTTCGCCGATCGCGACGAGGTTCTTGGGAAGCGGAGTGTCGCTGGCGGCCGAGGCGAGCGCGAGCGCGATCGCCAGGTCCGCGGCGGGCTCGGAGAGCTTCACGCCGCCGACGGTCGCGCTGTAGATGTCGCGCTTGCCGAGCGCGGTGATCCGGCCGCGCTGCTCGAGGACCGCGAGCATCATCGACACCCGTGAGGTCTCCAGACCCGAGGTGGTGCGCCGGGGCGAGGGGATCTGCGAGTCGACGGTCAGCGCCTGCACCTCGGCGACGAGCGGTCGGCGGCCTTCCAGGGTGACCGTGAGACAGGTGCCGGGGACCGCCTCGGCCCGGCGGGTGAGGAAGAGGCCCGAGGGGTCGGCCAGGCCGGTGATGCCCTCGTCGTGCAGCTCGAAGCAGCCGACCTCGTCCGTCGTGCCGTAGCGGTTCTTGACGCCCCGTACGAGACGGAGGCGGGCGTGCCGGTCGCCCTCGAAGGACAGCACGACGTCCACCAGATGCTCGAGCAGCCGCGGTCCGGCGATCGCGCCGTCCTTGGTGACATGGCCGACCAGCAGCGTGGACATCCCGCGCTCCTTGGAGGCGCGGATCAGCGCGCCGGCGACCTCGCGGACCTGCGCCATGCCGCCGGGCGCACCGTCGATCTCCGGCGATGCGACGGTCTGTACGGAGTCGAGGATCAGCAGGGACGGCTTGACCGCGTCCAAGTGGCCGAGGACCGCGGAGAGATCGGTCTCGGCGGCGAGATAGAGGTGGTCGTGCAGGGCATGGATCCGGTCGGCGCGGAGGCGGACCTGGCTCGCGGACTCCTCGCCCGTGACGTACAGCGTCCGGTGCTCGTCGCTCGCGGCCTTGGCGGCGACGTCGAGCAGCAGCGTGGACTTGCCGACGCCCGGTTCGCCCGCGACCAGCACGACGGCGCCGGGCACCAGACCGCCGCCGAGGACACGGTCGAGCTCATCCACACCGGTGGAGCGGGCGGTCGCCTGTCGGCCGTCGACCTGGCCGATGGGGACGGCGGCGGTGGAGACGCGGCCCGCCGCGGTCGTACGGACAGCGGGCGCGCCGTACTCCTCGACCGTGCCCCAGGCCTGGCACTCGGGGCAGCGGCCGAGCCACTTGGCGGTCGTCCAGCCGCATTCTGTGCAGCGGTAGGACGGCCGGTCCTTCGCGGATTTCGTACGGGCAGCCATGCGGAGACCGTATCGGGAAGCACTGACAACGCGGTCGCCGCGGTCACCGCGGGCCACTTCCTGACGTCGATGTGTCCAGCCGCTCCGGCCATGACGGGGTGACGGCCCGGCGGCGCCGAACTCGTCGCCAACCGGCGTACGCCGGTGGTCCACTAGGGGCGGAATTAACGATTCCTGTCCCCCTTCGGGCGAACTGTTCACCCGTAAGGATTAAAAGTGTTCAAGAGGTATGAACGGGATCTCGTCCTGCGCCTACGGTCGCGACGTGACGAGCAGCAGGCTGGAACCCTCCACGCACACCACCGGCGCACATCGGGCGCACCGGCGCGCGCCCCGTTCGTCGGCGCAGCGCCCGCCCGCGCGTTATGAGCCGTATCTCGACGGCCTGTTCACCTACTGCCTCTCCGTGCTCTGCGACCACGACGCGGCGACCGGGCTCCTCGGCGACGTACTCGCCATCGCCGAGCGGCAGTACGGGCGTTGCCCGGCCGGTGAGGCCGAGCGGAAGGCATGGCTGTACGCGCTCGCGCGCTGGGCCTGTCTGCGCCGGCTGACCGAGCAGCGGCGCAAGCGGCAGGGGGCGCACGGCGGGCGCCCCGCGCGGGCCGCCGTCTCCGAGGAGGCAGGGCCGCGGGTCCCGGAGGAGACCGCGGAGCGCCGCCGCCGTGAACTGGCGCTGCTGGCCTGGCCGGAGGCGGCCGGTACGACCCCGGAGCAGCGAGAGGCCCTGGAACTGGCCGTACGGCACGGCCTCGGCGTCCGCCAGGTCGCCGCGGTTCTCGGCCTGGACGCGCTGGCGGCGCGCGAGCTGCTGGCGGCCGCGGCCTGCGAGGTGGAGCGCACCCGTGCCGCGCTCGCCGTCGTCGAGACGGGCAACTGCCCGGCCGTCGCGCGGCTCACCGACGACCACAGGGTGCTGCTCTCCGTGGCGCTCCGCCAGGAACTCGTCCGGCACGTCGACGACTGCCCGCGCTGCCGTCGCGTCGCCGAGCGCGCCGGCGCGGGCGGGCTGTGGCCGGGGTCGGCCGTCACCCCGGCCGTGCTCCCGCTGGTCACGGCGCCGCGGGCGGCCGCGTACGTCGCGATGCTGCACGTACCGCGCGCCCTCACGGGTGCGCCGCGCTTCGACTCCGGCGGCTTCCCGCTGGACCCGAAGGACTACGCGGCCCGGCGGGACCGGCTGCGGGCGCGGGTGGTGACGACCACGGTCGTGGCGACGGTCGTGGCGGCGCCGGTGCTCGCGCTGTGGGCGGCGTATCGGGGCGCGCCGCTGACAGGGGAGGGGCGGCACGGCGGAGCCTCGGTCACCGCGAGCGAGGCGGACCGGCCGGGCGGGCTGGACGGCGATCCGTACGGCCACTACGAGAACGCGGGCAACGCGCGTGCGGAACCGGACACGAGGTTCACGGCGGACAGCCGCTCGGACGTCTCGGTCGAGGTCATCAGCGCGGGCACGCCCGCGCCACCGTCCCGCCCCGGCGCCGCGGGCCCGGGCCGTCTCACGGTCGATGCGCAGCCGTCCGGTGACAGCACCCGGATCACGCTCACGGCGTCCGGCGGCTCCCCGGTGGCCTGGTCGGCCTGGACGAACGCGCCGTGGCTGTACATGAGCCGCTCCTCGGGCACGCTGAACCCGGGCGAGTCGATCACGATCTACGTCACCGTGGACCACGCGCGGGAGCCGTCGGGGCCGTGGAGCGCCCGGGTGGGGATCGACCCGTCGGGAGCGATGGTGGAGATCGACGGCTGGGGCGCGACGCACTCGCACACACCGCGGCCGCCCGACCCGACGCCGACCCCGTCGGATCCGGCCCCGACGCCGTCCGACCCGACGCCGACGCCCTCGGACCCCACCTCGGAGCCCTCGGCCTCCACCTCGCCGGACCCGACCCCCTCGGCGTCGGACTCCGCGTCCGCGCCCTGAGAGAGGGAGGCGGCAGGGACCGGCGGCAGGCCTCGGCCCCGCCTGACGTGCCCCGGCCGCCGCTACGCCTTCGGGTCCGCCGGGTGCGGAGCCACCAGGGGGAGCTGCGAAGACAGTCGCGCCTCGCACAGTTCCACCAGCACGTCGTACGCCTCCTTGCCCATCAGCTCCGTCAGCTCCGGGCGGTATGTCACAAACACCGGCTCTCCCGCCCCGTGCGCCGATGTCGCCGACGTGCACCACCAGTGCAGGTCGTGGCCGCCGGGGCCCCACCCGCGCCGGTCGTACTCGCCGATCGAGACCTGCAGCACCTTGGTGTCGTCGGGGCGCTCGATCCAGTCGTACGTACGCCGTACCGGCAGCTGCCAGCACACGTCCGGCTTCGTCTCCAGCGGCTCCTTGCCCTCCTGCAGGGCCAGGATGTGCAGCGAGCAGCCCGCCCCGCCCGCGAACCCCGGACGGTTCTGGAAGATGCAGGAGCCCTCCCAGCGGCGCGTCTGGCGTTCGCCGTCGTCGTCGGTCTGGACCCAGCCCGACGACGTACCGACGTCGTGGAACTGCCAGAGCTCCGGAGTGAGGCGGGCGACATGCCCCGCCACCCGTTTCTCGTCGTCCTTGTCGGAGAAATGCGCGCCCAGCGTGCAGCAGCCGTCGTCCGCGCGGCCCGCCTGGATGCCCTGGCAGCCGCTGCCGAAAATGCAGGACCAGCGTGAGGTCAGCCAGGTCAGATCGCAGCGGAAGACCTGTTCGTCGTCGGCGGGGTCGGGAAACTCGACCCACGCGCGCGCGAAGTCCAGGCCCTTCTCGTCGCGCTTGAGGTTCTTCGGGGGCTCGGCTTTGCCCGCTTTCGCCTTTTTCGTCTTTGGCACAACACCAGAGTATGCGTGCGACAGCAGTAGCGTTCGGTCCATGAGACTCGGAGTCCTCGACGTCGGTTCGAACACAGTGCACCTGCTGGTGGTGGACGCCCACCCCGGTGCCCGACCGCTGCCCGCCCACTCGGACAAGGCCGAACTGCGGCTCGCCGAACTTCTCGACGATGAGGGGGCGATCGGGCCCGAGGGCGTCGCCCGGCTGATCGAGACGATCGCGCGCGCCGTGCAGTCCGCCGAGGACCAGGGCTGCGAGCAGGTGCTGCCGTTCGCCACCTCGGCGGTGCGGGGGGCCAGCAACGCCGACGAGGTGCTGGCCAGGATCAGGGCCGAGACCGGCGTGGATCTGGCCGTGCTGACCGGCGAGGACGAGGCCCGGCTCACCTTCCTCGCCGCCCGCCGCTGGTTCGGCTGGTCCGCCGGAAGGCTGCAGATCCTGGACATCGGCGGCGGTTCGCTGGAGATCGCCTGCGGGATCGACGAGGAGCCGGACGCCGCGGTGTCGCTGCCGCTCGGCGCGGGCCGGCTGACCGCGGCAATGCTGCCCGGCGACCCGCCCGACCCCCAGGACGTGAAGGCGCTGCGCCGCCATGTGCGGGCCGAAATCGCCCGTACGGTCGGCGAGTTCCGCAGGTTCGGGAAGCCGGACCACGTCGTGGGGACGTCCAAGACCTTCAGGCAGCTGGCCCGTATCGCGGGCGCGGCGCGCTCCACCGAGGGGCTTTACGTGCAGCGGGAACTGAGTCGTAAATCACTGCAGGAGTGGGTCCCCAAACTCGCCGCCATGACGGTCGAGGAGCGTGTCGAACTCCCCGGTGTCTCCGAGAGCCGCGCCCGCCAGCTGCTGGCCGGAGCGGTGGTCGCGGAGGCTGCGATGGATCTGTTCGGCGCCGAGACGCTCGAGATCTGCCCCTGGGCGCTGCGCGAGGGCGTGATTCTGCGGCGCCTCGACCACCTCCCGCCCCGCCTGGACCAACTCCCGAGCCGCTAGCGCGGGCCCGTACCCTGTCTCCCGTGGCAGAACCAGCGGTGCGTATCCCGGATGCGAAGGTTGTCCTGTCGACGGCTTCCGTCTACCCGGAGTCCACGGCGACGGCCTTCGAGATTGCCGCGCGCCTGGGCTACGACGGTGTCGAGGTCATGGTCTGGACCGATCCCGTCAGCCAGGACATCGAGGCCCTGCGCCGGCTATCCGACTATCACCAGATGCCGATCCACGCTGTCCACGCGCCCTGTCTCCTGATCACCCAACGGGTCTGGTCCACGGACCCCTGGGTGAAGCTCCAGCGCGCGCAGGCGGCGGCCGAGAAGCTGGGCGCCTCGACGGTCGTCGTGCACCCGCCGTTCCGCTGGCAGCGGCAGTACGCGCGTGACTTCGTGTCCGGGATCTGGCGGATGGCGAACGAGACGGACGTCCGGTTCGCTGTCGAGAACATGTACCCGTGGCGCTACCGGGACCGCGAGATGCTGGCGTACGCCCCCGACTGGGACGTCACGAAGGAGGACTATCGCCACTTCACGATCGACCTCTCGCACACGGCGACGTCCCGCACCGAGACCATGGCCATGGTCGACCGGATGGGCGACCGCCTCGGCCATGTCCATCTCGCCGACGGCAAGGGATCCGCGAAGGACGAGCACCTGGTCCCGGGCCGCGGCAACCAGCCCTGTGCCGAGCTGCTCGAGCGCCTCGCCGGCACCGGCTTCGACGGCCATGTCGTCATCGAGGTCAACACCAGGCGTGCGATGTCCGCCGCCGAACGCGAAGCCGATCTGGCGGAGGCGCTCGCCTTCACCCGGCTGCATCTCGCCTCGGCCGCGTCGGGGATCAGCCGATCATGACCGGCGCACAGGCTCCTCGGCGGCGCGGACGCCCGGCCCGTACGGAGACGGACGAGGGCCCAGGAGCCCGGGAGCGGATCCTCGAGGCGGCCCGTACGGAGTTCGCCGAGCGGGGCTACGACAAGACGACCGTCCGCGGTATCGCCAGGGCGGCGGGCGTCGACCCGGCACTCGTCCATCATTACTTCGGTACGAAGGACGAGGTCTTCGCGGCCGCCATCGAGGTCTCCTTCGAGCCGGCGCTGGTCATCCCGGCGATCCTGGGGCAGGGCGCGGAGGGCATCGGCGAGCGGCTGGCCCGCTATTTCATCGGCGTGTGGGAGAACCCGGCGACCCGAGGCCCGCTGCTGGCGATTGTCCGTTCCGCGCTCACCCATGAGGCGGCGGCCAAGGTGCTGCGCGGCTTCGTACTGCGGCGGCTGCTCGAACGGCTGGCGGGGGACCTCGACGTACCGGATCCGAAGTTCCGGGCGGAGCTGGCGGCCTCGCAGATGATCGGCATCGCGATCCTGCGGTATGTGATCAAGGTGGAGCCGCTGGCCTCGGCGGACCCCGAGGAGATCGTGGCGATGGTGGCCCCGACGCTCCAGCGGTATCTGACCGAAGCGTGAGCCGGCCGTCCCGTATAACGGACGCGCTGTCCAGATCTTGGAGCTGCGGCGTACGCTCGACGGTAGTCCTACCCCTATTGAGGAGCGAGCGACGATGCCCGAGCTGAGGTCCCGCACTGTCACCCACGGCCGGAACATGGCGGGCGCCCGCGCCCTTATGCGGGCCTCGGGCGTAGCGAGCTCGGACATCGGCAAGCCGATCGTCGCGGTTGCCAATTCCTTCACCGAGTTCGTGCCGGGACACACCCACCTCGCGCCGGTCGGCCGGATCGTCTCCGAGGCGATCCTGGCGGCGGGCGCGGTGCCGCGCGAGTTCAACACGATCGCGGTCGACGACGGCATCGCGATGGGCCACGCCGGAATGCTGTACTCGCTGCCGTCCCGCGACCTGATCGCCGACTCGGTCGAATACATGGTGGAGGCGCACTGCGCCGACGCGCTGATCTGCATCTCCAACTGCGACAAGATCACGCCGGGCATGCTGATGGCCGCGCTGCGCCTCAACATCCCGGTCGTCTTCGTCTCCGGCGGTCCGATGGAGGCCGGACAGGCCACGCTCGTCGACGGCACGGTCCGCAAGCTCGACCTGATCAACGCCATCGTGGACGCGGTCAACGAGGACGTCTCGGACGAGGATGTCCTCCGTATCGAGGAGAATGCCTGCCCGACCTGCGGTTCCTGTTCCGGCATGTTCACCGCCAACTCGATGAACTGCCTGACCGAGGCCATGGGCCTCTCCCTGCCGGGCAACGGCTCGGTGCTGGCCACGCACACCGCCCGCAAGGCGCTGTACGAGAACGCCGGCCGCACCGTCGTCGAGATCACCAAGCGCTACTACGAGCAGGACGACGAGTCCGTCCTGCCGCGCAATATCGCGACCCGCGCCGCCTTCGACAACGCCATGGCACTCGACATCGCCATGGGCGGCTCGACCAACACGATCCTGCACCTGCTCGCCGCCGCGCAGGAGGCCGGGCTCGACTACGACCTCAAGGACATCGACGCGGTCTCGCGCCGCGTCCCGTGCCTGGCGAAGGTCGCTCCGAACGTCGCACCCGGCGGCACGTACTACATGGAGGACGTGCACCGCGCCGGCGGCATCCCCGCCATCCTCGGCGAGCTCTACCGCGCCGGGCTGCTCAACGAGGACGTGCACAGCGTCCATTCGCCCAGCATCAAGGACTGGCTGGAGACGTGGGACGTCCGGGGTGGCTCGCCGTCCGAGACGGCCGTCGAGCTGTGGCACGCGGCGCCGGGCTGTGTGCGGTCGGCGACCGCCTTCTCGCAGTCCGAGCGCTGGGCGAGCCTGGACACGGACGCGGCAGGCGGCTGCATCCGCGACGCGGCGCACGCGTACTCCAAGGACGGCGGACTGGCCGTCCTCAAGGGGAATCTCGCGGTTGACGGCTGTGTCGTGAAGACGGCCGGCGTCGACGAGTCGATCTGGACCTTCGAGGGTCCGGCCGTCGTCTGTGAATCGCAGGAAGAGGCGGTCGACAAGATCCTCCGCAAGGAGATCAAGGAGGGCGACGTCGTCGTCATCCGCTACGAGGGCCCCAGGGGCGGCCCCGGTATGCAGGAGATGCTCTACCCGACGTCCTTCCTGAAGGGGCGGGGGCTCGGCAAGGCATGCGCGCTGGTGACGGACGGCCGCTTCTCCGGCGGCACGTCGGGGCTGTCGATCGGCCACGCCTCGCCGGAGGCGGCCTCGGGCGGGACCATCGCGCTCGTCGAGGACGGCGACCGCATCCGTGTCGACATCCCGAACCGTTCGATCGACCTCCTCGTCTCCGAGGCCGAGCTGGCCACCCGCCGTGAGGCGCTGGACGGGGTGTACGCCCCCAAGTCGCGTGAGCGGAATGTGTCGGCGGCGCTGCGGGCGTACGCGGCGATGGCGACGAGCGCGGACAAGGGCGCGGTCAGGGACGTGTCCCGACTCGGCTGACGTCGGCTCACCGGTTCACCATTGCGTCGGCTCACCATTGCGCCGGGGCCCGGGCATCGAGTGCGAAGACCGAGCCGTCCGGGGCGCCGGCGACGACCCTGCCGTCGGTGACGACAGGGGTGGGCAGTACGGACGGGAAGGTGTAACGCCCATCGTCCATACGGGGTTTCGACTGGCCGAGCAGCACACCGCGGGTGGCGTCCACGGCCAGCAGCCGTCCGTCTCCGGCCGTCACATAGACCGCGCGGCCGTCGGCGGCCGGGCGTGAGAGATGGGTGACCGAGGTCTCGAGCCGCCAGAGCTGAGCGGCCTTCGTGGCGGTGGCGGCACGGGTGTCGACGGCGAGGAGGGAGCCTCCTGAGCCGGACAGATACACGGTGTCCCCGGCCACCGCCGCCTGGGCCTGGTCGACCGGGACGGACAGCGGAATGCGGCGGACGGTACGGGTCTTGCCCGCTGTGTCGAGGCGTACGACGGCGTCCGTGAAGCCGTCGGTGTCGGCGGAGAGCAGATACAGGGCGCCGCCCTCGAACTGCACCGGACTCAGCGACCCTTTGACGCGCTTCTCCCAGAGCAGGTCGCCACTGGTCGGGTCGACCGCGCTGACCAGCGTGGACGCCCCGTTCGCCGCGGGCGTCGCGGCGAGGGCCGGTCCCTCGCCGCCGGGGGAGGAGACCCACTGGGTGCCGCGTGCGCCGCGCTGTCGGGTCCAGCGCTCCTTGCCCGTGCTGGCGTCGACGGCTCGCACGAGTCCGCCGTCCGTCACCAGCAGCACCACATCGGCGGCGTGCCGGACGGTCGAGTACCGCGAGATGTCCAGGTCCCAGCGCACCTTGCCCGACTTCGGGTCGAGCGCCTCGAGGCGGTCCCCGCCCGGCGCCACCACCTGCAGCAGCCCTCCGGCGAGCAGGGGCGTCATGCCCGCGTCGGTCTGCGTCGCGCTGTCGCCCGCCTTCGCCTCCCAGAGCGTCCTGCCGTCGTTCGGGCTCAGCCGGGCGGCCTTGATCCCGGGCGCCGTGCAGTACAGCGCCGGGCCCGCGGAAGCGCAGACCGGAGTCCTGTTCTCCGCGTGCCCGCCGCGCAGCGGGACACTCCAGGGGTGGAAGCGCTGCCCCGCGCGAGGCGTGGCGGTAGCGGATCCCGCGCTGTCGCCGTCGGCCACCGTGCGTGCGGTGATGATGCCGGCCGTGACCAGCACCGCGAGTGCGGCGGCCACCCAGCGGATCTTCTTGTCGCGCCAGGCCCGTGGTGCGGTCCGGATTCCGGCGACGAGACCACGCGGCGCGTTCTCCCGGGGGTCCGGCGTCCGCTGCGCGGGTATGTAGGCCTGAGTGTCGTACGAGGCCGACGGCGAGGACGCACGCAGCGCGACCATCAGCTCGTACGGCGTCGGCCGGTCGGCCGGGTCCTTCGCGAGGCAGCGCCGGAACAGCGGTACGAGATCCTCCGGCACACCTGCCAAGTCCGGTTCGTTGTGCACCACTTGGTACGCCACGATGTACGGGCTGTCCGAGTCGAAGGGCCCGCGCCCGGTGGCCGCGTGCACCAGTACCGCGCCCATCGCGAACACATCGGCGGCCGGTCCCACCTCGCGCGGACGCTGGAACTGCTCGGGCGCCATGAACGGCGGTGTACCGATCAGCTTGCCCGTCTCCGTACGCAGATCACTGTCCGTGGGACGGGAGATACCGAAGTCGATGACCTTGGGCCCGTCGGGCGCCAGCAGCACATTGCTCGGCTTGAGATCGCGGTGCACCACACCGGCACGGTGGATGTCGCGCAGCGCCTCGGCCAGCCCCGCGCCGGCCTTGCGCAGCTCCGCCGCGTCCAGCGGTCCGTTCCGCTTCACGCGCTCCGCGAGCGTCGGGCCCTCGATGAACAGCGTGGCCATCCAGGGCCGTTCGGCCTCGGGGTCGGCATCGACGACGGGCGCGGTGAAGGCCCCGCTGACCCGGCGGGCCGCCGCGACCTCCTGCTGGAAGCGGGCTCTGAACTCCGGATCCGAGGCATGCTCGGCATGGATGACCTTGACCGCCAGGCGCAACCCCGAGGCGGAGGTGGCGAGATGGACGACCCCCATGCCGCCTGTGCCCAGGCATGCCTCAAGCCGGTACTGCCCGGCATATTCCGGATGCTCCGCTTCCGGAAACTGCCCGGTGGTGCGCAGCGGTGGCATTTCCCACCCCCGTGTGGTTCGTGCGCAAGCGCGACGCACGGAGCCTAGTCGATGATGCGTGCGATGCAGGGGTGGCTTGCTAGCCTGCGCGGCGTACAGAGAGCACGTTTCAACGGGGGAGAGACCGATGGCTGTTGAAGAAGTACAGAACGGTGTCAAGGGCGTCGAGGCCGAGGCCGAGGCGGCGGCGGGGGCCGTGGCGGGCGAGTCGCTGGGGTCGAAGCGCTATCCGGTCGCACCGGGCTGCCAGCTGAACGTCCGCAGCGGCCCCGGCACCAACTACCGGCTCATCAAGGTGCTCCCGCTCGGAGCGCGGGTGCCGATCAACTGCCAGAAGCCGGGCGAGTCGGTGAGCGGTCCGTACGGCACCACCAACATCTGGGACAACATCGCCAACGGGCAGTTCGTCTCGGACGCCTATGTGCAGACCGGCAGCGACGGCTATGTCACCATCCGCTGCTCCTGACGGGACGCCGGCGCCGTCCGGGGATAATCGACTCCGTGAGCGAGCAGAGCGTGCAGAGCGGCCAGGGCGACCAGAGCGAGAACAGCGGTAGCCACACCGGCGGCACCAGCAGCGGCGCCGGCGGCGGGCCGCAGCCCGAGCCCATCCGTTTCTTCGGTACGACCTGGGTCGGCCGCGACGGGGGCTACGGGCTGCGCCGCGCCGGCGTCGCCGTTGGGTCGCTCGTCGCCGCCGTCGCCGGCTGTCTGGTCCTGCGGCTCGGCTACCAGGGCCTGGACATCGCCGATGTCGGCGGATTCGTCAACATGCTGGTCATCCTCATGTTCGCGGTCTGCAGCGCCGTCGCCTTCCGCAAGACCTGGGAGAGCTTCACGCGCCGGCCCACCGGCACCGCCACCGAGGACGCGCTGCGCACCCTCAAGGCGATCGGCTTCGTCGGCGCGCTCCTCGCATACTTCTTCCGCTCCCTTGCCGAGGCGCCGGGCGAGAAGCTGCGGCGCGCGGAGTACGAGACGGCCCGCAGCCAGTACGAGAAGCGCCGTGGCAGCCGCACCGGCAACCCTGCCGCCCGCAAGGGAAAGAGCGTCAAGTCCAGGCGTAGGTAGGCGCGTCCCGGTGAGGATGAGGCGCATGACGGACCACGCGCTGCGGGCACTCTCCTTCGACTCGGCTGCCGCTCAGTACGACGCCGCCCGCCCCGGTTACCCGCCCGCGCTCTTCGACACGGTCGAGGAGCTGACCGGGCGTCCCCTCAAGGGCTCCCGAGTGATCGATGTCGGCGCGGGCACCGGTATCGCAACGCGGCTGCTGCGTGACCGCGGCGCTCGCGTCACCGCCGTGGAACCGGGGCCCGGCATGGCCGACCAGCTCCGCCGCGGACTTCCCGACGTCCCGCTCGTCCGAGGCCTCGGCGATGCCCTGCCCCTCGCCGACGGCTGCGCCGACCTCGTCACGTACGCGCAGTCCTGGCACTGGACCGACCCGGCCCGTTCCGCCCCCGAGGCCCTGAGGGTGCTGCGGCCGGGTGGCGCGCTGGCTCTGTGGTGGAACGTTTCGGACCCGGCCGTCGCCTGGATCGCCGCACAGGACGAGCGCATCCGGCGTCAGGCACAGGGCGCGGCCCATGGCGCGGCCGGTCGCGGCCGGCGCCTGCCGGACGGACCGGACCGCGTGACCCGCCGGGTGCGCTGGAGCCGCCGGGTCTCGCTCGACACCCATCTCGACAACCTCGGCAGCCACTCCCTCTTCCTGGTGCTGGGAGAGGAGGCAACGGCCGCCTTTCTTGCCCGGGAGCGTGCCGAGCTGCTCGCGGTCTTCCCGGACGGTGTCGTCGAGGAGATGTACGCCGTCGACCTGACTGTCACGTTCCGACCGCCCGCGATGTCCATCCCGTAGGGGCTGACGAGCTCGTACGGGCAGCCCGCCGCCCGGGCGCGGCGCGATCCCACTGGTCCCGGCCGGTCCCGGTCGGTTCCGGCTGGCGCTCGCGGGCCGGCAGGCCGCCGCCGGTTCCGGCTGGTCCCGGGCGTGGGCCGGCGCCGGCGCGTCAGGCCTGCCGACGGGAGAACCGCCCGACCAGCCCCACGACGCCGACCACCAGCACTCCCCGCCACAGCCCGTCCCAGAGGCTGCCGAACAGCCCCTGCGCGGTGAGTGCCTGCCGTACCACCACATCGGTGGCGACCATCAGGGCGCCCGGCACAGCCGCGACCCGCCACGGGTGGGCCGCGGCCCAGCGCCGGATCCGGCGGTCGTCGCCGCTGCCTGTGCCCGGCTTGTCGCCGAGCACCGCGCCCGCGCCGCCGACCATGAAGAACAGCATCAGCGCGACCGACAACGCACCGGCCAGCACGCCGAGTCCGATTCCGTCGCCGATCGTGCCGAGCGCGAGGGCGACGCCGCCGCCCAGCGCACCGACTGTCGCGGCGGCGCGCCACGGCCCGAGCGTCGCCGAGGCTACGGCGAGCCGCCGCCGTTCGGCCTTCGAGATCTCACTGTTGTGGCTCATATGTTCACGGTCCGTCCCCCATGCCGGGGAGCGCCATGGGGGATGCCCCTGACGTACCCCCCATCTCTTGACGCGGCAGAGCACCAGGTGCACTATTCATCGCATGATGAATTCTTCTGGGCCCGCTGTCCTGGCCCGCGGCCTCACCGTCGTACGAGGAGACCGCACCGTCCTTCGAGGCATCGACTTCACGGTGCCGCCCGGCAGGATCACCGGCCTGCTCGGACCGTCCGGCTGTGGCAAATCGACCCTGATGCGAGCAATCGTCGGCACCCAGGCCAAGGTCACCGGGACGCTCGAAATCCTCGGCGAACCGGCGGGCCACGCCGCGCTCCGCTCCCGTATCGGCTATGTCACCCAGGCCCCGTCCGTCTACAACGACCTGACGGTCCGCCAGAATCTCGACTACTTCGCCGCCGTGCTGCAGCCCGGCCGCAGCCACCGCGACGCCCGGCGCGAACACGTCGCCCGGGCCATCTCCGACGTCGACCTCACCTCGCACGCAGACTCACTCGCCGGCCGGCTCTCGGGTGGCCAGCGCACCCGCGTCTCCCTCGCCGTCGCTCTGCTCGGCACGCCCGAACTCCTGGTCCTCGACGAACCGACCGTCGGCCTCGATCCCGTTCTGCGCCGCGATCTGTGGGACCTCTTCCACCGCCTCGCCGACGAACGCGGCGCGGCGATCCTTGTCTCCTCCCATGTCATGGACGAGGCCGAGCGCTGCCACCGCCTGATCCTCATGCGGGAAGGCGAGATCCTCGCCGAGGACAGCCCGGACTTCCTGCGCACCCGCACCAGCTCCGAAACGGTCGAGGGAGCCTTCCTCCACCTGGTCGACCAAGCCAACGCCGGGCAAGTCGGCGCCAGTCAGGCCACGACCCCTCAGGCCACGACCCCTCAGGCGGGCACCGACGAGACCGACGCACTTCAGGAGAACGCCCGATGAGCACCGCACGCACCCTCGCCACCGCCACCCGCGTCCTGCGCCAGTTGCGCCACGACCCGCGCTCCATCGCACTGATGATCCTCGTGCCGTGCGTGATGCTCTTCCTGCTGCGCTACGTGTTCGACGGCAGCCCGCAGACCTTCGACTCCATGGGAGCCTCGCTTCTCGGCATCTTCCCGCTGATCACGATGTTCCTGGTGGCGTCCATCGCGACCCTGCGCGAACGCACCTCGGGCACGCTGGAACGACTGCTCGCCATGCCGCTCGGCAAAGGCGACCTCATCGGCGGCTACGCCCTGGCATTCGGCCTCGTCGCCGTCGTCCAGTCCCTCCTCGCCACCGGCCTCGCACTCTGGGTGCTGGGCCTGGACGTCATCGGCTCACCCTGGCTGCTGCTGCTCGTCGCACTTCTCGACGCCCTGCTCGGCACGGCCCTCGGCCTCTTCGTCTCGGCCTTCGCGGCCTCCGAGTTCCAGGCCGTCCAGTTCATGCCGGCCGTGATCTTCCCGCAGCTGCTGCTCTGCGGCCTGTTCATTCAGCGCGAGAAGATGCAGCCCGTCCTGGAAGGCATCTCGAACGTCCTGCCCATGTCGTACGCCGTCGACGCCATGACCCAGGTCCTCGGCCATCCGGACGCCACTGCGGACTTCACCCGCGACGTCCTGATCGTCGCGGCCTGCGCGGTCCTGGTTCTGGCGTTGGGCGCGGCGACGCTTCGCCGTCGTACCGCCTAGCTCAGGGCGATGACGTCCCCGACGGCGAGCTGGTCGTAGAGCCACTTGGCATCCGAGGAACCCACTCCGATCGCGCTCCGGGAGAAGTTCTTGTCCGAAGGAGACTGGATGGCGAACATGGTGGTGCCATCGGGCCGCGACAGCTCCACCACCCAGCTCGCGTTGAGCATGTAGGTGTCCCCCAAGCCGATCGTCTCCGCGGGCACCCTGCGCTTCGGGGACTTCGACACAACCGTCAACCGGCCCGGGGCGACCTTGCCCAGGACCACGACGATCGAACGGGGCTGCACCACGTCCTTGGTGACCGTCAGTGTCCCCGTCCCGCGCTCGATCGTGGCTGCCGGCGCCTGCACCGATACGGACGGGCTCGGCGGGACCGCCGCAGGCAGCTGCCGCGCCTCGTCCGCCCCCATCAGCTGCGGCAGCCCGACCGCGACACCCGCGAACAGCGCGAGGGCCGCCGCCGTCGCCCCGGCGACCCGCCGCCGACGTCCACGTATCTCGCCGCGCCGCCGGATCTGAGCACCCGACAGCGAAGGCCGCGCCTCCGCTCCGGCAGCCAGGACACGCAGCGCAGAGTCGAGTCCGTCCCGCTCGCGACCGGTCTCAGACATGGCTGCCTTCCCTCTCGTCGGCAGACTCCCCGGGAGACAGCAACCTGGCGAGGGCGGCCCGCCCGCGCGACAGCCTGGCCTTGACCGTACCGGCCGGTGAACCCGTCTCCGCTGCGATCTGCTCGATGCTCAGATCGCAGAGATGATGCAGCACCACCGCCTGCCGCTGCGCCTCGGGCAACCTCCGCAACGCCTCGACGAGCACCGTGTGTTCGGGGCCGGGCCCCGGTGTACGGTCCGCCGGAGGATGGTGCCGCACCAGCTCCAGCCACCGCCGCGCCCGCCGCCAGCGACTCACCGCCAGCCGCATCGCGACCGTACGGATCCACGCCTCGGGAGCCTCCTCCGCCAGAAACGAGGCACGGCGGTCCCAAGCCCGAACGAACGCCTCCTGGACCACGTCCTGCGCCTCGCTGCGATCGCCCGTCAACGCGTACAGCTGCCCCACAAGCCGGGGGAAGGCGCTCGCGTAGAAGGTGTCGAACTCCTCCTCCGTCACGAGCGGTAGGACAGCCCCGGCGCCTTCCCGGTTCCACGGGAAACCATCTCCGCCCCCTGTGCAACCTGCCTCCCTTCTCATGCGTACAGAAGCCGGACCAACACAGCTGACCTTCAGCTGACCCAGGGGGGAACTCAATGCCACGTCACATCACGGCTGCCGTGCTCGGCCTGATCTGCGCGCTGTCGCTCACCGGCTGCTCCGGCGCGGGCGGGACACCGGACGCCGTCGCGGCGCCACCGCGCCGGCCCGTCGCCAACTCGACCCCGGTAGTACCGCGGCCCACGGCCGTCCCACCGTCCACCGCCACCCTCGGCCACCTGGCCGCCGCCTCCATCAACATCACCGACGGCCGGCACGTCGGCGTCGGCCTGCCTATATCGGTGACCTTCAAGCGCCCGATACCCAAGTCCCAGCGGGCCGACGTGGAACGCCGGCTCGAGGTCACCGCCGACCCCGGAGTCACCGGAGCCTGGGCCTGGATCAAGGATCGCAATCTCCACGACGGCCAGCGCATCGACTTCCGCCCCCGGACCTACTGGAAGCCGGGCACCCGAGTCACCGTCAAGGCAGGCGACTCCCTCTCCCGCTCCTTCACAGTCGCCCGCTCTCTGGTGGCCACCGTCGACGTCCGCACCCACCGGATGACCGTGGTCAAGGGCGGCGCCACCCAGACCATCCCGATCACCGCGGGCCGCCCAGGCCTGGACACCTGGAACGGCACGATGGTCGTCTCGGACAAGCAGCGCCGCGTATTCATGGACTCCCGCACCGTGGACCTCGGCGACGCCTATGCCGGCTACTACGCATACGCCGTCCACCTCACGACGTCGGGCACCTACCTCCACGAGAACCCGAAGGCCGACACCTACGCCGGCCGCAGCAATGTCACCCACGGCTGCATCGGCCTTCCTTCCGACGGCACGGCCCGCCGCTTCTACGAGCAGATCATCCCGGGCGACGTCATCCGCGTCATCAACTCCAAGGACCAGGTCGCCTCCGGCAACGGCTACGGCGACTGGAACCTCTCCTGGTCCGAATGGCGCTCCCGCAGCGCCCTCTAGCCTCACTGCACCGATGGGTCCCGACGGCTCCGCCGGGACCTGCCGTCCGAGGGCGCGGACCGGAGCTCACCCGTACCGCCCCTCGGACGCCCGGGCACGGCCACGCCCCTGGTGCGAGGATGACCGCACGTATCCCCACCGGCGAGGTGAACAGAGCCATGACCCAGACAGTCGCAGTTCTCGGCACGGGCAAGATCGGAGAAGCCCTGCTCAGTGGCATGATCCGCGCCGGCTGGCGCCCCGCCGATCTGCTGGCTACCACCCGCCGCGCCGACCGCGCCGAAGAACTCCGCACCCGTTACGGCGTCGAGCCCGTCAACAACGCCGAAGCCGCCAAGCGCGCGGACACCCTCATCCTGGCCGTCAAGCCCCAGGACATGGGCAAGCTCCTCGACGAACTCGCCCCGCACATCACCGCCGAGCGTCTCGTTATCAGTGCCGCGGCCGGTATCACCACCTCCTTCATCGAGGAGCGCCTGACCGTAGGCACCCCCGTGGTCCGCGTCATGCCCAATACCCCCGTCCTCGTCGATGAGGGCATGTCCGTGATCTCGGCCGGCAGCCACGCCACCGCCGAACACCTCGCGCACGCCGAGGAGATCTTCGGCGGAGTCGGCAAGACCCTCCGCGTCCCCGAGTCCCAGCAGGACGCGGCCACCGCCTTGTCCGGATCGGGTCCGGCGTACTTCTACTTCCTTGTCGAGGCCATGACCGATGCGGGCATCCTCCTCGGCCTACCCCGCGCCCAGGCCCACGACCTGATCGTCCAGGCCGCCATCGGCGCAGCGGTGATGCTCCGCGACAGCGGCGAACACCCCGTAAAGCTCCGTGAAGCCGTCACCTCCCCGGCCGGCACCACGATCAGTGCCATCCGCGAACTCGAGAACCACGGAGTACGCGCCGCCCTGATCGCCGCCCTCGAAGCGGCTCGCGACCGTAGCCGTGAGCTCGCCTCGGGCAACGGCTGACGATCGCCGCACTCCCGCCGCCGTGGCGCCACGGCGGCGGGAGCAGCCGCATCCCTTTCTCTTGTCCGCTGCTACGCGGGCAAGAGCCCGATCGCCCGATAGGCGGCATCGACCCTCGGCCGCGCCGTCCCCCTGGCCCGCTCGGCTCCCTTCCTCAGTACGCCATCGACGTGTCCCGGATCCGCCGCCAGCTCGGCATGCCGCTCCCTGACCGGCCTGAGCAGCTCCACCACCGCCTCGGCCGTGTCCTTCTTCAACGCTCCGTACGACTCATATACACCGGCCAACTCGTTCGGGTTCCCACCCCCGCAAGACGCCAGGATTTCGAGCAGATTCGCGATACCCGGCTTGCTCTCCCGGTCGTACTCGACCTCGCGCCCGCTGTCCGTGACCGCTCGCATGATCTTCTTGCGCACCATGTCCGCGTCATCGAGCAGATAGACGATCCCGGCCCCGGACTCGTGCGACTTCCCCATCTTCGAGGTGGGGTCCTGCAGATCCATGAGCCGCGCCGCCACCGGCGGATGTGTCGCCTTCGGCACGGTGAACGTATGCCCGTATCTCTGGTTGAACCGCACGGCCAGATCGCGGGTCAGCTCGACATGCTGGGCCTGGTCGTCACCCACAGGCACCTCATCGGCCCCGTACGCCAGGATGTCCGCCGCCATCAGCACCGGATACGTCAGCAGCGACACCCGCACACTCTGTCCGGCAGCCGGTGCCCGCGCGCTCTTCTCCTTGTACTGGATCATGCGCCGCAGCTCGCCGTCCGTCGCCGTGCACTCCAGCAGACAGGACAGCCGCGCGTGCTCGTCCACATGACTCTGTACGAATACGGTGCACCGCTCCGGATCCAGGCCCGCTGCCAGCATGAGCGTCGCGGCCTGCCGGCTGAGTCTGCGCACCCGCGCCGGATCGTGCTCCATGGTCAGCGCATGCAGATCGACCACGCTGAACAGTGCGTCCGCCTGATGCTGATCGACCTCGACCCACCTGCGCAGGGCTCCGAGGTAGTTGCCCAGGGTCAGATGCCCTGTCGGCTTGATACCGCTGAAGATCCGAGTCATCCCGCTCTCCGTCTCCTGACTGGAGCCGCCGCGTCGAGTGGCCGGACTCCCGGAGGGAGTAACGAGAACGGCCGCCGAAGCGGCGGCCGTTGAGTGCATGCGTAAGTGCCGGCCGCCGTCAGGCGGCCCACCACTGGAGGAAGCACGTACGCGCTGTCATGCGCACGAGAGTACGCACCCGGGCCCGAAGTTGACAGCACATACGGGCATCCGTAGTGTTCTCCGAGTTGTCCGACGTGAGCACCGACTTCGGTCGGTCCCCGGACAGCCATTCCGCAAGATCCACTACAAGCGAGCGACACTCCGTTGCCCGACTTTCTGTGCGCTTTTGTGGAATGAGGAATCCGCGTTCGAATGAGCGCGACCCGATTAGCGTCGGGGGCGAGGATTCCGCTAAAGTCTCACTCGTCGGAACGGCCCAACGGCCGGAAAGGCAAATCCCGCTGACTGGGAATCAGGCCCGAAAGGATCTGATAGAGTCGGAACCGCCGGAAAGCCGAAAGGCTGGAAAGCGAAACCCCGCTCCGAC